>JANMUW010000350.1:0-8938 GCA_031392105.1 Acidobacteriota bacterium
GAGGCCCGAACATGGTCGCAAGCGTGGCCGGCTGAATGAAAGCGACGAGGGATTCACACCTTCTGATGAGGCCGTTCGATTCGGACTGAGCGCGATCAAAGGGATTGGATCGTCAACCGTAAAAGCCGTCGTCGACGCGAGGAAGGAAGTTAAGTTCACGTCGCTTTTTGATTTCGTCTCGAGGATCGACCAGGGTGCAATCGGCCGTCGTGGCCTCGAAAGCCTCATTACGTCGGGAGCGTTTGACTCACTGATCCCGGAAGCTATTTCGGTCGGCCAATGGCGGGCGAATCTTTTTGCAGGTATCGATCTTGCGCTATCGGTTAGCCAGAAAGCATGGAGCGACCGGCAGCGTGGACAGAGTGGACTCTTCGGTGGCGATAGCGCGACGGACGTTTTCGATCAATCGCTTCCGGATGCTCGACCGTGGTCGCAGGCAGAGATCTCAACCCAGGAGAAGGCCGCGGTTGGGTTTTACCTCTCGGTCCATCCGCTTGATAATTATAAGGACATTGTGACCGGATTACGGATAAGAAACGTAGCGGATCACGGTGAGCTTCGGGCCGGTGAGACAATTGTTCTCGCAGGGATCGTGTCGGGCTTCCAAGTTCGTCAGAGCAAAAAGGGCAACCGCTTTTGTATGTTCCGATTCGAGGATGAATCGGCCGGCGTCAAGGTCCTCGCGTGGTCGGAGGCGTACGGAAAATACACCCAGTTGTTAAAGAACGACGAGCTCTTGATAATTGAGGGCCGGGTGGAATCGGCCGAAGGGCAGGACATTACCATCATTCTCAGCGAAGCGCGATCGCTCAAAGAAGCGTTACCCGGAAACGCTAAATCCGTGGACATCACGCTACCGGCAAAACAGATCGACGACGAATACCTGCATGACCTGCTGTCGATCCTTAACAGCGCGAGCGGCAAGTGCGAGGTCTATTTGGATGTATTCGTAGATGACTTGAAGATCAAGCTTCACTCTCAACCCATTCGGATCCAGGGATCGACTCATCTTGAAAATCAGTTGCGAAATCGCGGCTGCGACGTGAATTGGATATTATGAGTGCAATACTTATGGCAAAAGATAGCGACAAGAGTGCGATCGAGCGCGTCCAGACTGCCAGGCATCCGGATCGACCTTACTCAACGGATCTGTTCGCTGTAATTTTCGAGGAGTTCGTTGAGCTTCACGGCGACAGGCGTTATGCGGATGATCCGGCTCTAGTGGCGGGCTTTGCAAAGCTAAACGGATTCGAGGTTCTCGTTGTCGGTCAGCAAAAAGGACGCGACACAAATCAGCGCCGCTATCGAAATTTTGGAATGCCGAAGCCGGAGGGCTATCGGAAAGCTATTCGGTTGATGAGGCTCGCCGAAAAATTCGGCCGGCCGATCATTACATTCATCGACACTCCAGGAGCGTACCCGGGCATTGACGCCGAGGAACGAGGGCAAGCGGAAGCGATCGCGTTCAACTTGCGCGAAATGGCGGGTTTGAAAGTTCCCATTATCGTGGTCGTTTTAGGCGAAGGCGGCTCCGGAGGAGCGCTCGCTATCGGGATCGGCGACCGGGTGCTGATGATGGAGAATGCTATCTATTCGGTTATCTCTCCGGAGGGTTGCGCCGCGATCTTGTGGAAGGACGCCGGCAAAGCGGATCTCGCGGCTTCGGCTCTGCGCCTTACCGCGACGGATCTAATGCGGTTCGGAGTGATCGACGAGATAATTGAGGAGAGGCTGACGTGGGAAATCGAAGGTGATGACAGCGATCCGAAACGAGCGGATGCATTTGCCCAGATCGCCGAACGGTTAAAGGCCTCGATTGCTCAAAATTTGAAGGTTTTGAGTGCCTTGGATCCGTCGAAACTCGTAAAACAACGCTACCAAAAATTCCGCAAGATTGGTTCGTCGCTTTAAACGACACGGGGGCTGGATCCAAGATTCCGGCCCCCGTTATTGCTAAGAAATCAATAAACGATCTAGAAAGGAATGTCGTCGTCTCCACTCGGCGCAGGTGCGGCTGCTGCCCCGGTCGATCTGTCAGCCGGACCAGCGAACTCGGCAGGGGCCGAGGAGTCTCCGGAGTATTCCTCACCACCAGCTCCACCACCGCGACCTGCGCTGATAAAGTGCATTTCGGTTCCCTGCACTTCAAGCGTATGGCGATTGTTGCCGTCGCGGTCCGTCCACTCTTCGACGCCAAGCCGTCCTTCGATATAGACAGGACTTCCCTTCGTCAAATACTTGGCTGCATTTTCAGCTTGGTTTCGCCACAGGGTGATTCGAAACCAGGTGGTCACGTCCTGCAGCTCGCCAGCCT
Source organism: Acidobacteriota bacterium (assembly GCA_031392105.1). Lineage (GTDB taxonomy): Bacteria > Acidobacteriota > Blastocatellia > Pyrinomonadales > Pyrinomonadaceae > OLB17. The sequence goes on from JANMUW010000350.1 coordinate 2,315, forward strand.
TGTCGCGCTTCTTTTCATTCGTCGCAAGAGAGAAATTGCATACCGCAACTCCCTGCGGAGTGTAACGAAGCTCGGGGTCCCGACCGAGATTTCCAACGATAATAATTTTATTGAACGACATAGTAGGAGTCTCCTTCACTTAGTTTGTAGCAACGTTTTCGGATATTACATTCATCAATCCATAGCGGTCAAGTTGCTGTGCTAGAATCTTCCTTCGCTTCACTTGACGCTTCGCGCGGTCGAAAAGATGTCTCACATGCCGGTTCGGAAAAACTCAAAACTGCCGATGCTGCGACCCGTTTTTGCGATACTCATTTCGCTCGGGATCTTTGTGTCGTTGTCCCCTGGCTCGCCGAATAAACGGCCTCAGGAGTCCGGAGTTTTTAGCAAGTGCTGGGACTATAAAACAGCTTCCACGGGGACAGGGATCACTGCCGACGCCTCAAATGTTTACTTCCTCGATGACGAAAATAAGTTGAACGCCGTGGACCTAACACTGGGAATTAAAGTTTGGTCGACCGAACTTGGAGGCGAGGTTGTGTCGAATCTGCTGGTAGTAAACGACTCGATTTTCGTCGTCACCAACTTACAACCGGACGCTGGAAACTCCAGCGGTAAGTCTATATTTAGAGCTTTGAGTCGTCATACAGGAATCACAGAACGGCATTCAGAACTACAATCGTCAACTGTAATTTCGCTCGGTTCCCTGCACGGAAATGTCATCGCCGTTGGTATTGATGGTTCGGTTTCGGCCTTCACTCGGAGCGACGGTTCCCTCGTTTGGAAAATCGGCCTGGGATCTGACGTCACGTCGCAGCCGGATTTTTCTGATAGTGGAGTTGAACTTGGTACGAGAAAAAATGAAGTCCTAAAGATCTCGGGAAACGGAATTATTAATGTTGCCTGGAAGTCGGAGTATTTGCCGACAGCGGTTGGGATCGTTTCGGGCGGCCGGCATCTGATCGGCGACGATCGCGGCAATCTGTCGCTGGTGTCGGCATCGGGAAACCGTTTGTGGAGGTTCAGGAACGGGGCCCAGATCTCATCGGCATCTCAGCACGGTTCGGATTACCTCGCTACATCATTCGATAATTTCGTCTACAAACTCTCTCGCAACGGAAATGTAAAATGGAAACGCCGGCTATCTGGCCGCGTTAGTGATAAGCCAATTTCTTTTGGCAGCACTGCCGTGATCTCAATCGTGGGAACGGGGAGTGTGTACGTGCTTGATCTCGGGAACGGAAAAATTCTAAATCGGATCGAAACGGGGGATGAAGCGTCACTTCGAGTGGCGGCAGCATCGGACTCCCGCGGATTTGTGATCGCGGGTCCTCGAGGGTTATCATTTTTTAGCGGCAAATGCGCCAGCAAGTAAAAAGGCGGTGCCCGGCACCGCCTTCAACTAAAAGTGAACTTCAAAAATTAATGCGAGACCGAGTAGTCATGCATCATTGCATAAATCTCGTCTTTGATCAGTAGTTTCTTTTTCTTGAGGGTGCTTTCTTCGATTTGTTCGTCGTCACTGGGAAATGTAAGGTGGGCCAATTCGCTCAACCGATTTTCGTAGTTTTGATGTTGGTGAACCAGATCCCGAAAAGCCGAATTACTCTTGATCAGTTCGTCTCTCACAACATCAGGGGTTGACATGTCCATAGCGTGCAGTTCCTCACTTTTCAATTTTTTCGAACCTCGTCCGACATAAGAAACGGACTTATTGGGGTTCAAGCACGATGTTAAACTAACTCCGACCCATTTTTCAAGCACCTTTACAAATTTTAACTGCCTGAACCTAGATCAAAGCCAGCGACATCAGTTTCGCATCCTCGGTCGGATCCGAGTAAAAATTTGGCCTTGTCCCGTTGAAAACAAATCCGTGGGATCCATAGAAATCTATGGCAGCTCGGTTCTTCGAGCGAACTTCTAGCCATATTGCAGAAGCTCCGCTTTGCGAGCACATATCGCGGAACGTCTCCAGCAGCATGGACCCGACATTATCTCGGCGATACCTCAAAAGCGTACCAATATTGTTAATTTCTGCCACACCGCCTTCGATCAACGATATGCGGCCGGCCAGAAATCCGACCGTCTCGTGATCGGCGGTTCTGGCCGCCAGGATAACACCCTCAGGAAGCGCAAGCTCAGATTCGTATGCCGCTATCGTCCAAGGACTTAAGCCGCATTCGACCTCGACTCTCTTCAGATCGTTGACGTCCTGAAGTCCGGCCCTGCAAATTGTGTACTTTTCCACTAGAAAGCTGCTGGACGACCCGTTGCGTCTTTGTTTCTCAGGTAGATCGGACGCAGAGCAGCCCCAATTTCGTTTCGGGATGAGGCGAACCGTCCGACAATACCGGCGAGCCCCGTGCCCGCATCCACGCAGACGGTTGCGGGGGAGAATTGTTCGATCAGCCGGCTAAGAAGCTCCGTTTGCGCGTAAAGAACAGACGACTTGAACCCCTCCAACTCTTCGACAAACCTGAACGACGACGATAGCTTCGGCTCACCAAAGGACGCTCGCACTCCAGCCTTCTTTATATCAAATGCTTGCCATGCGACGTCATTCTTGCCGACCGGTATTGCGGACACGAGGGGCTCCGGCGTTTCGGCGGCAAAAGCCAAAGCTTCAAGGACTGACACTCCGATACAAGGTATGTTTAAACCGTTGGCGAGACCGAGGGCGGTGGCCATACCTATCCGAATCCCGGAGTAACTTCCTGGTCCGGTCGAAACTGCTATCAGATCAATATCCTTCAAAGTCAGATGAGCTTCCGCGAGGACGCCGTCGATCACCGAAAGTATCTTTTCGGCTCGCGCGCATCCGGCTCCCTCCCGTATGGCGATTTGGTCGTGTGCCTCACGAATTATCGCTACGCTGCCATCTGCAACAGCTGATTCGATAGACAGGATGTTCCTTTTATCTTTCACTCTCTTGACGTTCACCTGCCCAGGATAGCCGCTGAGACGCGTCGAACGGAGGGCATTAATCGCTTGAAAATATCGCGTATTTGATATCGGATACGGAAGCTACCGTTTAATTCACCCTCGCAATTGATCATCGCCTGGATCGGGTTCGGCGGGATCCTTTTCCTGATTTGCCTTATGAAGCTGCGCGGATTCTTAAGCTGCGATTCAAGCGCGCGAAGCTCTAATCTGTTGGCCCATTCCTTCTCCAGACACCGCATCATCCAGACCGGTACTTTCTTTGCCTCATCCGCGAAGGGTGTTCCCTCGAGCTCTAGTCCTAAATATTTATGGGCAATACCGATGGTTGCAATGATCCACTCTTGTCTGGTCACGCTGACAACATCCAGGCACTTTGACCAGTCGAAGTCCTCCGGCCGGTTTCGAACCGCATAAACTATATCCCAAAGGCGCTCACGGTTTTCGCCGCCGTCCGTCAGCCAGTGCACGCACATGACCCGCAGATGGTCCTCGGCTGAAAGCACGCGGATGTCCTCACCATCCAGCTTTACTAACTGCGAGTTTGCGATCAATTGTTCCCAAGCGATCGAATCCAAGTGACGTAATTCTTTGTGTAGATCGACACCTCCGATTCCGGACTTGAGCAGAATCAACCCGGTTTCGTAATCACGAGCTGATACCGCCAGATCGACATCGCCGGAAAAGCGGGGTGTAGACTCGGGATAATTTCTTTCGGCCGCCCAGCCCTTTATCAAGACCGGCTCAATTCCTTTCGCCCGAAGTCCGCGAAACGCATCGAGGATGAGATTCTCCGAATGCCGCTTCCGAAGCAGGTAGAACTTATATTCGTCGGATATTTGTTGCGGCTGGGTCATGCGCGAAAAAGGCAGCTGAGTTAATTGCTCCGCTGCCTCTATATTACATATGACAAGCCCTAATTAGGGAGCGCAAAGACCAGCACCGTTACAGTTTGTCGTGTTCGGACAGCCTGCGTTAGGCACGTTTCCGCAAGAGCCCGGATTATTGCAAGAGCATGAAGCCGCAGCCAACGCGCTCTGAGGAGCGACGAGAGAAGCAATGACCGGTATGGCAATGACCGATGCGATGCCGATCTTCTTGATCACTTCACGACGCGATGTGCCTTCGAAGCTCGAAGAAATCTGCTTCTCGAGCAGATTATTTTCACTCAACTGATCAATTGCCAGCCAAACAAAATCTTCCGTGACTTTGCCGCCTGCCTGGCTCTCGACGAGTTTCGCGATCTCCGACACGGAATTGTTTCCATCACATGATCTCCAAATCATCGCTGCAGACTGATTCAGACAGTGGGCTTTGTTACTTTCGAGGTCATATACGAGGACCTCGTCCGGAACCTCCTGGACTACGAGCCCACTCTTTCGTGCAATGGGACGCTGCGTGTTATTCATTTTCTCCTCCAAACATAATAGCTAACCGTACTCGGGGTTAGGTAATTCTAGTCAAGTTAATAAACTGTCAAAATAAGACAAAATTTTAATTGCAAAGGCACCCGCGTCTCCACGGGAGCCTTTAAGTATTATTGCATCAGTTACCGCTGTGTTCAACACTTTTAATGAAAACTCAGTATTAAAATTTCTCGGTATCGTGTGGGGAATCATTTCCATGATTCCCTGACCCACCGTCAGCCGCTGAGGTTCCCATTCACTTTTAGCATCGTATTCGGTCAACAAAACAGCACCGATCGGTATCGGGTTGACACCAGTTTTACCACCTAATTCTGCGGCCGGAACGTCAATTTCGCGAAAATTATCATCTCGAATCGATAAGTCGCGTGGGAACGGGTGAACCAATCCGTCTGCATCCAGAACAGCATACTCATCCGAGTAATACTCAGCTCCGTTCTTCACCAGTTCCGCAACAAGCGTCGTCTTTCCCTGAAAGCTGTTTGCGGGAATAACGATTGCTTTTCCTCTCCAACCGACGACGCCCGCGTGTATAAAAACGCTGCCTTGGGCGTACTCAGCGACGGCAATTCGCAATATGCTATTAAAGAACTTGAAGAAGCGCGACCGAGAACTATCAAATGATACTACCTCACCGTTTTGAAAAAGGTAAATAGTTGCATTCTCGTCCTGGGCAAAACCAAACGTGTGATCTACATCTCGGCTTTCAACGGTTCGAAGGCGGTTCAGCAACGCTTTTCTCGCTATTTGCTCAGCGTCTTTAAGTAATTCCGCGGTGGTAGCTTCAAGCTTTACCCGAACACCATAAGATTCGAAAACTATTTCGCAATCAAATGCGAGCGGATACTTCAAACTTTTACGACCTCGTACAATTACTGCCTCACGCAGCGCTACCTATCCTGCAAAGCTAGCATTATTAATGATTTACGTCAACTTGATTAGTGATTTACATCAGCCCGTTCTCGAAGTCCGAGGTAAGTCACCAGTAACGTCAGGACGACTAAGGATAAAAATGCCAAAACGGCGTAAATTCCCGAAAGCATTAGAGAAAGCAGCACGAAGAACGATAGAAGGGCGGATGCAAAACCGTAGATCAGCGTTACGGTCGAGTGATTTTTCCCTTCGATGATCAGCTTTTGATATATATGCTCGCGGTGGGCTTGCCAGACACGTTTTCGACTCAGGAGCCGTCTTATGAAGGTAAAGACCGTGTCAAAAACAAAAAACCAAACGAACATCAGGGCGACAACCGGTAATACCGGAGCATCGTGACCGAATTCATTTCGCGCAAGCAATGGCATTGCTCCTAGTGTGAATCCAAGGAACGCGCTACCTACATCTCCCATGAAAACCTTCGCTGGCTGCCAATTGTGAATCAGGAATGCGGCTGATGAGCTCGCTACGATTCCAGAGAAGAGCAAAGTCGACTCGAGATTCAAAGCGTAAGCGGCGAATGCCCAGGCGACAGATGCTAGCACGGCCTGCAGACCTGCGAGACCATCGATGCCGTCCATGAAATTATAGGCATTCAGGAGCCAAACGAGCCAAGCAACTGTGAAAAGCACGCCGATTAAGGACCCGAGGGGCACGTGTGCCGAGATCAAGGGTAAGTATAAGTCGGACCAGAAGCCGATATCGAGAATCAGAATACCTGCCGCTGCCAGGTGAACCACAAGCCGCCCCCAAAAAGGGACCGAGTATAGATCATCCAGCCAACTAATCACAGCCACAAGCAGGGCACCTGCAAAGTAGCCCCAGGATACGGTCAAGCCCAGAACTGGGCCAAGTACCAAATAACCTGACAGGCAGACCAGAACTATTAACAGCCCGCCGCCGCGGGGCGTGGGCTTTGAGTGTGAGCTTCGCTCATTCGGGACATCAAAGAACCCGCGATTTAAACTCCATCGCGTGAAAAGACTGATTCCAAGTAGCGACGCAAAAAACGCAGCGGCGAACAAGATGATCGGAACTGTCACCGTCCCGCTATTCATATCGCCCTCCGGTATTTGTCTAGTGCAGCGTCGAGGGAGTATCGGTTGAGCGCAGTTGCCCGAGCCGCTTCTCCCATTGCCGGAAGCTTCGTGCGATCTCGCCAGATCTCGATCACCGCCTCCTTTAGCGTAACCGGATCGTCGGGCGGAACTATCCAGCCTAAATGATCTTCCTGGACCACTCGTGCCAGTTCTGAACCTTCTTCGGTTAACGCGAGTATGGGCCGGCCGGCTGCCAGGATGTTGTAGGTGCGACTTGGCATAGACAC
>JANMUW010000358.1:0-12249 GCA_031392105.1 Acidobacteriota bacterium
GGTCTCGATCGTACCCGACAGTTTCCATATCAACCCGAAAATGGTCGGACAGTTGGTCCGCCGGGCGAAGATGTCCACGGACGAAGTTCCGATGGACTGGGGTTTTGCCGAAGCGATGGCGATGGGATCCATGGTCGTCGAGGGATTCCCGGTTCGCTTAAGCGGGCAAGATTCCGGCCGCGGTACATTTTCGCAGCGACACGCATCGATGTACGACACGCTGACCGGTGAGCGTTGGACGCCATTGAGCGAGTTAAAGAGCGAGACGAACAGGAACGCGAGGTTCTACGTTTTCGACAGCAGCTTGTCCGAATCCGGCGTGCTCGGTTTCGAATACGGTTATGCGGTTAGCGATCACCGCGACGAACTTGTTGCGTGGGAAGCTCAGTTCGGCGATTTCTCAAATGGTGCCCAGGTCATCATCGACCAGTACATCGCCGCGTCGGAAGATAAATGGCAGGAGCGCTGCCGGCTCGTATTGCTTTTGCCTCATGGCTATGAAGGACAGGGCCCGGAGCATTCTTCCGCAAGACTCGAACGATTTCTCCAGCTCTGCGGCGAGAATAATCTTCAGGTATGTTATCCGACCACTCCCGCGCAATATTTCCATCTGCTTCGCCGCCAGGTTAAACAAGAGATCATTCGGCCGTTGATCGTCATGACGCCGAAAAGCCTCCTGCGTCTGCCGGCTGCATCTTCCAGAATGGACGAATTGACGACTGGCGGATTTCAGCCGGTCATCGACGATGCGACGATCACCGATAAAGCAGCGGTCAAGCGCGTCGTGCTCTCCAGCGGAAAAGTTTTCTATGATCTCGATGCTGGACGGGACGACGCTCGCGACGGGCGAGTTGCTCTGGTGCGGCTTGAACAATTATATCCGTTCCCCGCCTCGCGGCTTAAAGAAATATTCGCCTCGTATCCAAGTGCGAAGCAGATCTTCTGGACGCAGGAGGAGCCGCAGAATATGGGGGGATGGAAATTTGTCGAAAGCCGGCTGAGAGAGATCATCGGCGAAGGAACCTCACTTCGTTACGTCGGGCGGGCGGCATCTGCCTCACCTGCGACCGGATCTTACGCGATCCACGAGCTCGAGCAAAAGCAGATCGTCGAAGAATCTTTGATCGGCGACTCGGACGAGATCTCACCGGCGAGCGAACCTGAGGTCTCGGAGAAGATCGCCCCTGCCGGAGCTTGAGCTACTTGTATAGTCGGTTTGAGGGGGGCGAGGCCCACCCAACCACCTTACAAAACTTTTCATGACTTTCCCCGCGGTATGCGCTACCTTTCTGCATTGCTTCTGAACGAACTTTATTAAAGCCCGGGACACCCACGGGCTGGTTACAATTATGAAAAAGATTAGTTGGGCGATGATCTTCGCCGGCCTGCTCCTCACAACCGCATCGACCGTTCTTGCCGCGATCCCCGGTGATCTTGATCCGAGCTTTGGCTCGGGTGGCAAGGTGTACGCACTTCCTACGAACTTCATGCCGGCCGAAGATGTCGCTGTGCAGGCTGACGGAAAGCTCGTATTGGTGGGAAGCACACTCGGCCCGGACAACTCTCAGGACTTCGCCATCGTAAGGCTGAACGCGAACGGATCACCCGACACTGGATTCGGGAACAATGGCCTGGTTGGCATACCGTTCGACGCAACCGCCAATGAGATGGCGACCGCCGTCGTCATCCAGTCGGACGGCAAGATCGTCGTCGCCGGAAGTGTCCAGTTCGGATCACCGGGTTGGGACTTTGGCGTCGTGCGGCTAAACACAAACGGCACACTCGACACGACCTATAACAGCCCGACCGGCAGAGTGAAGGTCAATTTCAGCGGCGAAGACTTCGCGTACGACATGATCGTTCAGCCGGACGACAAGGTCGTCATCACGGGCACCGCCCGTCCGACACCCAATAAGGACCTTGCGATCGTCCGCCTTACGACGACCGGAGCTCTCGATAGCACATTCGTCGGACCGGCCGGCAGAGTCTTTATCGATATCGGTCCGGGGAACGAAGACGAAGCGATCGGACTCGCCAGACAAGCCGACGGTAGCCTGATCATGGCCGGATCGACGGCCGGCGATTTCTGTCTTGTGCGAATGACATCGGCCGGTGCGATCGACGGGACATTTGGTTTCGGAGGCGCCGCCATAACACCCGTTGGCACCCAGAACGATCGTGCAACCTCCGTCGCCATCCAGTCGGACGGCAAGATCGTCGCCGCCGGGACGGCGAATAGCGGATCGTTCGACGAAGCAGCTTTCGTTCGATACAACACAAACGGCACCACGGATTCGTCTTTCGATAGTGACGGAAAAGTCACCTACGACGTCCGGGCGATGAACTCGGACATTATCAACTCGGTCCTCGTCCAGGGTGATGGCAAGATCATAGGCGTTGGTGTGAGCGGTGGCCAGTACATTCTGGTAAGACTCAACACTAACGGAAGCCTCGATAGTTCATTCGGCACGGGCGGAAAGGTCGCCGTGAATGTCGCTCCGACAGCAGGTGGAGCTCACCGTGCGATACTCCAGCCCGACGGCAAAGTTGTCGCAGTCGGTGATGGAAGCGGCACTAGCCCGGCCTTCGGATTTACGGCTGCCCGGTTTCTGACAACCGGGACGGGCCGAGCACCGTTCGACTTTGATGGCGACGGCAAGACTGACATTGGGATCTTTCGTCCGCTCGGCGGAGCGTCGGAATGGTGGATCAACCGAAGCTCGACGGGCGTGACATTTGCGTTGCAGTTCGGTGCATCGACAGATCGCATCACGCCGGCTGATTATACGGGAGATGGAAAAGCAGACATCGCGTTCTTTAGACCTTCGACCGGCGAATGGTATGTTCTGCGATCCGAAGACTTCTCGTTCTTCGCGCTTCCATTCGGAACCAACGGAGATATTCCGGTACCTGCTGACTACGACGCCGATGGTAAAGCCGACTTTGCTGTTTTCCGTCCGTCGTCGGTGACATGGTTCATCTCTCAGTCCGCAGGCGGACCAACGCAGATCGTCCAGTTCGGCTTGTTGGGAGATCAGCCCGTCGTAGCTGATTACGACGGCGACCGAAAAGCTGACATTGGGATTATCCGAGCTGCCGCCGGCGGAGCGGAATGGTGGATCCAGAGATCGACTGCCGGATTGTTGGCGATGCAGTTTGGTGCGAACACGGACAAGGCTGTTCAGGGTGACTACACCGGAGATGGAAAAGCGGATGTTGCGATCTGGCGCCCTTCTGACGGCAACTGGCTGATCGTCCGCAGCGAAGACTTCTCGTTCTTCGGGTTCCCGTTCGGAACGAACGGCGATGTTCCATCTCCGGGAGACTATGACGGAGACGGCAAGTTCGACGCGACGGTGTTCCGCCCGTCGAATGTGACATGGTTCATCGGTCGCACGACAGCTGGGACACAAATCGTGCAGTTCGGCTCGCCAGGTGATCGCCCGATACCGAACGCCTTCGTGCCTTGAAATTCAAGTAATTATTAATGGAGTAATTATTAGTATTTAATGGCCTGATGATTACTCACGAAATTACCTCATTAATAATTACAAAATTACTTTGAAGAGGTGATCGTGAGTTCCGTGGCGTCTCTCGAGCAAGTCACGGAACAAACTGCTCTTCCTAAAATCTAATTTACGAAATCGGCGAAGCGTGTTCTAATATCGCTTCGCCGTTTTTTTTGTTGCAAATTGAGTCCATTCGACATCTCATATAACGGTAAAAGAGCCCCCAAGGCTTACGCCCATGCAAAAGTTGCTACGTATCACATCGCTAATCATGCTTGCGCTGACCTGTTCGGCAGGGCTCGCATGCCAGGCAAAGGACCTGACGACACCGATCGCCGAGGCGGAGACCACGGTCGAACCAATGCCGACACCGAAGAACTCGGACTCGATAACCATCGCGGCGGTCGGGGACATAATGCTTGGCTCGCCATTCCCGAACGACTCACGAATGCCGCCAAATGCTGGAGCTGACATTCTCAAAGACGTAACTCCGATCTTGTCCGCGGCCGACATTGCGTTTGGCAATATGGAAGGCCCGATCACCGACGGCGGCGTCTCAGAGAAGTGCGGAACGCCAAAACCGGGACAGCCGATCCGCTGTTTTGCGTTCCGGATGCCAACCCGCTTCGCGAAAAATTTAAAGACCGCGGGATTTGACGTAATGAGCGTCGCAAACAATCATGCGTCGGATTTCGGAGATACCGGGCGCGCAAGTACGCGACGCACGCTGGATGCAATCGGCATCAAGCACGCCGGCAGCGACAAGATACAATTCTCAACCACCTATCTCGATGTAAAAGGTTTGAAGGTCGCCTTCATTGGATTTGCGCACAACAGCATCGTTCCGAATGTTAACGATCTTGATACCGCACGCAGGCTCGTTCAGGAAGCCGATAAGAAAGCAGACATAGTTGTGGTCTCGTTTCACGGCGGTGCTGAGGGAACGGGTGCCCAGAACGTTCCGAGACAGACTGAACTTTTCTTCGGCGAAAAACGCGGCAACCTCCCTCTGTTTGCACACACGGTCATCGACGCCGGTGCCGATCTCGTCCTCGGCCACGGCCCCCATGTTCTCCGCGGAATGGAAATTTACAAGGATCGCCTGATCGCATACTCACTCGGAAACTTTGCTACTTACGGCTGGTTCAAACTTCAGGCCGAAACCGCATTGACCGTTATTTTGGAAGCGCGACTCGACCCAAGCGGTAAGTTTATCGGCGGAAAATTGAATTCGGCAAAGCAGGAAGGCTTAGGCATTCCTGTTCTCGACGGATCGGGTGCTGCGATCAAGAAGATCCGCGCACTCTCGTTAGTAGATTTTTCTTCCACCGCACCAACCATTTCCGATGATGGAATCATCTCACCCAGGTAATTCTTTTTCTGGAGGTTCTTATCATGCGAAATCCCGTTGGATGGTTTGAGATCTATGTCGACGACATGGCTCGTGCGCGAAGCTTCTACGAAGCTGTTCTTCAAGTAAAACTCGAGAAGCTTCCCGGCCCGGACATTGAGATGTGGAATTTCCCGATGGACACGGACGCGGCCGGCTCGCCTGGAGCTCTTGTTCATATGCCCGGCTTCCCGACGGGACAAAACAGCGTCCTGATCTACTTCACCTGCGAAGATTGCGCGGCGGAAGAGTCACGGGTCGCAGAAGCAGGCGGAAAGATCGAGAAGGAAAAATTCTCTATCGGTGATTACGGATTCATTTCGTTGGTATATGACACCGAAGGAAATATGTTCGGGCTGCACTCGATGAATTAGTACTAAATGGAAAGTGGTAAATGGTAAGTGGTAAGTTCGTGTCGATAGCAACGCCACTTACCACTTACCGCTTACTGTTTATCTTCTCGATCCTCTCCGCCAACTTGTTCGCATGATTTCTCGTAATAAGTGGGATCCGTTCGTCGTCCTTCATTCCTTTCAAAAGATGCAGCATCTGCATCGGATCAGAGATCTCATTGCGCCGCAGTAGAGAATCAAGAGAGTCGAGAAGCTTGGGAGTTTCGAGCGGTTGATTTTCGCGAGCTACTGTAACGTCGAAGATCCAGATAAACTGGTTTCCGATTTTCCGGTATTCGTCCGCAAGAACTTTCGCGTCCTTGTTCACGGTATAGTTAAAAACCGCGGTTCTCTGCTTGGCGCCTTTCTTCAACGTGAAGGTATTGACGCCGAGGTGAGAATAATCTTTTTCGTACTGGTAGCTTTCATTCGAATCGACGAAATTCAAAGCCGCGTATGCAGCGTTTATTCGCTCAAGCGCCGCTGCTGAAACCGTGAGCGGATCCGTCACATTCCCCCCGAACATGTTTTTCGTAAACGTGATCGTTCCCCTGCCCGTTTCGTCATGCTCGATCACGATCTTGCTGACGACGAAGTCGGGCTGCGAGAACTGATAAAAATATACGGGGTCAGTTGTAACGAGCGTGTTCGCTGTTTTGCTTGCTCCGCTGTTCGAAACCGGTCTTTCATTCTTCTTTAGCTCTGGCTTAGCTTCGGCTGCGGGCTCGGCTGAAATTGGGCTCGGTGTGGGAGCAACCGCAGTAACGACAGGTTTCTTTGCAGCCGGCTTAGCCTTTCGCTTCGTCTGCGCGTACAACGCTGACGTAAGCAGCAACGCCGAAATACATATCGCAACAATCGATCTATGAAGATGCATGAGTGAGTGGATTATCTAACTTGTGAGTTTGATGACGCAAATGGCGGGCGGGTTTGTACGGAGGAAGTGATGAGTGAGAGTGACGAGTGACGAGTGACGAGTAAGAAGAGCGAAGACTCGTAACAGGAGCGCTTTCTCTCGTCACTCGTCACTTGTCACTCTCACTCAAATTTCACCGAAACGATCTTCGAAACACCGACTTCCTGCATCGTTACTCCGTAAAGTGCTCGGGCCGCTTCCATCGTCCGCTTGTTGTGTGTAATGACGATGAACTGCGTCTTCTCGGCCATGTCCGCGATCTTCGTGACAAAACGGCCGACGTTTGCATCGTCGAGTGGCGCGTCCACCTCATCGAGCAGGCAGAACGGCGATGGACGATATTTGAAGATCGACATTACAAGCGCGATCGCGGTCATCGCTTTTTCACCACCGGAAAGCAGGAGAATATTCTGCAGCCGTTTACCCGGCGGCTGAGCTACGACTTCGATACCCGCTTCGAGAATGTCGTCGTTCTCGAGAAGGGTCATTTCGCCTTTGCCTCCGCCGAATAGCTCGCGGAAGAACTCGATAAAGTTCGCGTTGATCGCCTCGAACGCGTCGCGGAATCTGGCCCGCGATCGCTCCTTGATCTCACGAAGAGCCTCGTCTGCGGACGCAATGCTATCGATTATGTCCTGGCGTTGCGAAGTCAGGAACAGCAGACGCTCTTCAGCCTCGGCGAGCTCGTCTACGGCAAGCATGTTGATCGCTCCGAAACCTTCGAGCCTGTTGCGCAGGTCCTCCACCGTGGTGCGGCAAACTTCCAAATTGAATTCGTCATCGAGAGCTTCCGTTTCGATCAGCGATGCGAGCGAGGTGTTCAGCTCTTGCGCACATTTTTCACTTACGTTCTTAAGCTGAGTGACGGCTTCGGCCTGGCGTACTTCGATCGCAGCTCGTTCGTTCAAGGCATCTGTCGAGCGATGATTCAAGTCCGCCAATTCGGAGCTCATCGCGTCGGCCGCCTCACGAGCCGTAGTTACTTCGGTGATCGCGGCAGTGAGTTCCTCGATCTCCTTCGCCTTTTCACCTTCCGCTCCGGCAATGCGGTCCGCTATCGCGGTCGTCGACGAGCGCAAGTTCCCGATCTTGATATCGATCTCAGTCAATTCGACCGTCTGCATCGCAGATCGGGCTTCAAGTTCTTTCTGTTCATTCTCGACACGCTTGAGCGCCGAATGTACCGACCGTCGACGTTCGCCTGATGTGGCGGCCAGCGTACGTTTCTGATTGACTACCGAATTCTCTGCGTCCGATCTCGCTCGGGCATCGGTCAAAACTGCGTTGACCCGATCGACTTCTCCTCGAGCTTCGTCGCGGAATTGTTCCGCAGTCCGACGATTCTCGGCGGCTTCGGCAATACGGGTCGCATTTTGCTCAAGCTCATCACGGGTCTGTCTCTGCTCTTCGGCGACAACTTTTTTATGTCGCTCAGCACGCTCGATCTCCTGTCTCGTCGTCGAGCGCTGGATATCCAGCCCGTGCAATCCGCGCTCGACCTTGATGATTAGCGATTGGAGATCGACGGTTTTCTCTTCAATCGATGCGAGCGAACGGCCGTCGTCCTCGGCGATCATACGAGCAATCGAAATTTCTTCATCGAGCGCCGCAAGTGCAGTTCCCAATCCAGTAAGCTCACGCTTGAAAGCAAGCAGCGAAGCATTTGGCCGATCGTCAGTGGCTTCACGTCCACTTACAAAGAGGCCCTCACCGCTGATAACCGTTCCGCCGCGCGTAACAAAAACCTCTCCGCTGGTCAGATCCGCATCGCCAAAATCTTCAATCAGCCTGGCTGACAATTCGCGAGGAAACGCTCTTTGCAAACTCTGCAGAAGATCCCCGGAAATTCCGAGCGCGTCGCGCACCAAATTACCTGATCCGATCGAACCAGTGTTTCTGCCGTCGAGCGAGGCAACCGCGAGAATCGCGATCCGGCCAATCGCGTTGTTCTCAAGCCACTCCGATACCCGGCGGGCGTCATCTACGCTGTCGACCAAAACCGTCTGTAGCCGATGTCCGAATAAACTCTCTATCGCGACTTCCGCCCTCTCGTCCACTGAGAGAAAGTCGGCGAGCACGCCCGACAGTCGAACTCCAATGTTTTCTTGTTCGGCGAAGAGCCTTTGGATCTGCGGTGCATAAACCGCACGATTTTCATCCAGTTCCTGCAGCGTGTCCCGGCGATTCCGCGTCTTCAGTTGCTCCGCTTCGAGGTTTCGGAGCGACTCTTCAGATGAACGAAGTTTCTCGCGTGCGGTAGCGGTCGCCGAAAGAAGCTCGACCTTTTCGGACTGAAGCGATTCCAGTTTCGCCGCCTCGTCCTTCTGGATCTGTTCGAGGTCGGAAGATTCTTTGACAAAAGCTTCGAGAGATTCGGCGGCGCGTTGGGATTCGCGCTCGAGTCCGTGCAGACGCTCAGTCAAGCGTTCGGCATTTGCGTCGAGCTGCCTCGCGATCTCATCGAATCGTTCGAGGGCCGCGGTATGCTTCATCAACTCGGTACGATGCGTTTCGAGTTCCTCCTCGATCTTCCGCACGTCATCAAGCTTCAACGCGTATTGCCTTTCCGCTTCCTGAAGGATCAGGCGCGACGCGTCGGCTTCGGCACTCTCGGCTTCGTCTTCTTTGTGAAGCCGCTCGAGCTCGGATTCGATCAACTTAAGCCGCTGCTCGACAGCTTCGATCTCACCTCGAACCGCCTCCGAGCGATTATTCAGACTCACGATCTGCTCGGCTTGATAACGATGTTCACGTTCGGCGCGATCCCTTTCAAGAGCGCTATCCGCATGGCGGCGGCGGATCTCGGCGAGCGTCTCTTCGACGAATCGGGCGCGCTGTGTCGCCTCGCGAAACGCCCCTTCCTGATCCGCGACCTTAGCCGCAAATCCGTGCTCGACCTCGACCGCCTCGGCAAGGCGTTTTTCAAAACTCTCTATCGCGGAGGAAAGATGGCTTCCTTCCGCGGCAAATAGCTGGCGAAGCAAGACGCGGAATTCTTCTTGAAGGACAATATAACGACGCGTTTTCCCGGCCTGCCGCCGAAGCGAGTTGGCCTGCTTCTCGATCTCCGAAACGATATCGGAGATGCGGCCGAGATTTGTTCTCGCCGAATCAAGACGAGTTTCGGCAGCTCGCTGCCGCGTCCGGAATTTCGATATGCCGGCAGCTTCCTCGATCAGATTCCTGCGATCAGATGGTTTCGCTGAAAGGATCTGGCCGATACGGCCCTGCTCGATGATCGCGTAGTGTGCACCCGACAGACCGGTCCCGGCAAAGAGATCCTGAATATCGCGAAGCCTGCATGTCTTCCCGTTGAGCTGATATTCGCTTTCGCCCGAAAGATAAAGACGACGTGTTACGGCAATAGCTTCACCGGGCGCAAAATCGAGTGCAAAGGCGCGCGGTCGCCAATGGCGTTTCGTCTTGATCGTCCGCTCGACGGTCTGGATCGATCCGACCTGTGCGGCCTGAACCTTCTCAACTTCGAACTCATCTCCAATGAGGATTTCGGATCGCGGATCGCGGATCTCCTCGCCGGCGACCTCGATTGTTTCGGCGTCCAATGTCTCGGCTTCGAGCGCATCGACATCAACCGCCGATTCGTCGAGCGCGCTGAGCGTCTCGTCGATGTCTTCGAGCTCGTTCTCGTCGATATCGAAAGTCTCAGTGTCGCGAACCATGTGGAGCACGACTTCGGCCATGCCGCTGGGTTTTCGGTTCCGCGAGCCTTGAAAGACCACGTCCTTCATTTCGGCTCCACGCAGTGACTTTGCCCGCTGTTCGCCGAGGACCCATGAGATGGCGTCGGATACATTAGATTTGCCGCAGCCATTGGGCCCGACGACTGCAGTGATACCGTTTCCGGTAAAGACGATCTCGGTGTAGTCCGCGAAAGACTTGAAACCAGTTATTTCTAAACGTTGAAGCTTAAACATTCTATAGTGCTGGGGAACTTGAGGTGCACTATATTTTGGGGTAAACAGAATGTTAAGTCAAGGGAGTTTTTCTCGGGACGATGAGACTGGAGCGCAGGCATCCCTGCCTGCATGAGCGTCGCCTCGACGCGAAAAAGCGCCGCGGTACTCAACTCATTGAGTGCCGGCGCTCGCCGCCGTGATCGGTGTTGCAGGCAGGATGCCTGCGCTCCAGTCAAGGCTTCGAGCCTACGCTTCGCAGTCCTTGTTTCTCGGCTCGTTCGTTGTCGAGTTCGGTGAGGACGTCGAGCAGGAAGTTCGTATTGCTGACGACGTTTATGACAACCGGGAATTCGTTTTCCGAAGTCGTAAATTCGAATGTGCCGCTATTGATCTCGATAATTTCTCGGAATCCAATATGCCCGTTGTGGCCGTTGCATTCCGCGTCGACGATCTTCCCGTCATTAAAGGAGACGTTGGCGAGATGGAGGTCGGACTTGATAACAAGAAGGCCGGTCATCTTCGAGCTCTCGATCACCTGGACCGCATCGAAAATACCTACATACCCGAGATTGCCGGCGAACGTCACGTCGGTTCGAACCTTCTGGGGCGAACGGTCGCGATTGACGGCAAAATCCGGACGCCGAGCGCGGCGGATCGCTTCGAGCCCCGGAGCTACTGAAACGCGTGGATCAAGCAGCTTCGCTTCCTGCAGGCGATCGTAGGCGAGATCGAATTCTTCACGTCCGATATAGAGGCTGACAAGCGCCAGACACTGGCGTGCCGCCTCATTCAAATTCTTATGCTTGATACAAATGTCCCGGAGTTTTTCGCGCAGTGCGATGGACCGCGGGCTTCGCTCGAGCGAATCGTGAAGAAGCTTGAAAGCCTTTTCCGCTGAACTGTATTTTACGAAGAGATCGGCGTCGAGGAGAACCGACTCGATAGAAACTTCGGTGAGCACGCCCGTGCTCTCAATTGCTTGGCTCATAGGGCGGCGTGAACAATGGTGTTCAACAATACTAAACTAACATATTCGGAGTATCTTCGTCAGCAAAAATTTCCGGCAAGGCCTTTGTCCCAAAAAAGCCGGTGTCCATGGGCGACACCGGTAATTACAGGGGGGAAACGGGTGTTTTTCAGAAGTCGAAGCGGATCCCGAGCCGAATTTGCCTCTGGCGGAACGTCCGCGAGGGAACCAGAAAATTAGCTTTCGCCGACGAATTTGAGAGGGTAATGTTGTTGAAGTCGATAAATGCGGCGCCATAGTTAAAAACCGCGGCGTTGAGGATGTTGTCAAATTGAACGACCGGCCTCAGTCTCATATGTTCGCCGAACCGCCACTCCCGTGTAACGCTCAAATCAAATGTGTAAAATGACGGCCCACGGCCGGCGTTTCGCGGAAGATCGCCGCTCTTGGCTCCGATCGGAGCAAGGCTAAAGAGGCCGAGGTAAGCGTCGCCAGGAACGGGTGAACCGTGATGCCGCCATCGAAGCTGCCGAAGGTCCCCGCTGTAGTTGATCCGGTCCGTCCCCAGATCGTCGAGGTTCCGATCCGAACCGCCATTGCCAAGATTGAAAGGTGCCGAGCTTCCCCAACGAAACAGGGGTGAAAGCTTGAGGTGTCCAAGCCACCAGGGAGTTTCAAACACACCCGAAAATGCGATCCGATGTCGGCGGTCCTGCAACGTCCGCGCCCACTCGCGCCCAAAGTCGCCGTTGATCTCTGCGTTCGAAGTATTGTTGAGGCCGTCGTCCATAGACTTTGAAAGCGTGTAATTGAACCGAAACGAAGACGCGAATCCGTTACCCAGTTTCCGATAAGTGCTTCGAAGCTCAAGGATCAGGCCTTGATAGAAAGCTTTTCCACCGGAACCTATGATCGACGTCTCTTCTAACTCAGGGTTCGGGCGAAGATGTTTTATCGCCGCGAGAGCGATTCCGATCGGACCGCCGGTCGCGTTGTTGTTTGTTCCCGGGACAGCGACGAGCGGAGTCGACGTGGAGCTACTCGTCGTGTTGAGATTCACAAAACAATTCGCCGTCGAAACCGAGCAGGCGGATGTATTCGTGGGTGAATTAGCGTGCAGGCCGTTCGTGTCCGTCGCTGCCCCGAGAAAGAATGTGT
>JANMUW010000442.1:0-17915 GCA_031392105.1 Acidobacteriota bacterium
ATTTAGTCTTTGGCCGAAGTGCGGTGACTGTAGGATCTGCCCCTTGCTGAGCAGTGTAAACATCAGCCGAGTATCATTTTAAGTGCGGCGATAGCAAGTACGAGCGACAGCAAACGCCGCAACACGACGGTTGACTGTGCCCGGTTGGTTCCAAACGACGCCCCGATATTCCCTCCAATGACAGCCACGACAGCAAGGGAGGATAACACCCACGTGGACGGCAGCTCGGCCAGACTCGTTTGATTTAGGTTTGCAGCCAGTCCTGCAATCGAATTGACCAGGATAAACATTGCCGAGATCGCGGCCGTCTGACGCACGTCGCTCCATTTCATGAACAGCAGGAGCGGCGACAGGAAAATGCCCCCGCCGACGCCAGTCAGGCCCGACAACAATCCAAGTCCGCTGCCACACGCTAACGCAATCGGCAGCGAAATAGTTTTGTCTTCTGACCCACTCTCAATCTCTCCGGGGATCGTCGGGCGGCGGACGAGCAAGATTGCTGCGACAAGTAAGACGACTCCGACAATGATCTTGAAAATTGCGGTTGGTAAACTGACGCTGCCGCCGAGATACGCGAAAGGTACGGACGCAACCGCGAACGGATAAAACTTCCGCCACGAAAAGAAACCCTTCCGCGCAAATTTGAACGCTGCTATCGAAGAGACGCAGATGTTCAAGATGAGCGCCGTTGGACGCATTGTCGCCGGAGCGAAACTGAACAATGCCATGACGGCCAGATAGCCGCTTGCCCCTCCGTGGCCAACGGACGAGTAGAGCATCGCCGCGACAAAGATCAAGAATGCGATGAGTATGATTTCGGTCATGTCGGCGTCAGAAGTTTAACGTCAAGCCAAATTGGATCACGCGAGGATCTCGAATGAGGTTTTACGACCTCGACTTTTCATTTCTGTAATCCTCACGATCTTGTATCCACCGGAGTACTCAGCACCATCAACCCTTGATCACCATCACTTCGGTAGCTTTAACGAGAGCGTAAACTTGTGTCCCAACTTTTAACTGGAGCTTTCGTGCAGAACCGGCGGTGATGATCGAAACCATTTGATTCCCGGCGCCGATGTCTATCACGACTTCGGAGAGGAGTCCTTCGTATCGTATTTCCACTATGCGTCCGAACAACTTATTGCGCCCGCTGATCGCGTCGAGACCGGTCGGTTCGGATCGCTTCGATCTCCTGCCCGGTCCGTTTTCGTTTTCGAGTATCCGATCAATTTCTCCCTGTGGAATCCGGTGATGACCGCCCACCGTTTTCACGGAACGAATTTTCTCGCTGTAGATCCACTGCTTTAATGTCGGGTAGCTAATACTCAAGACCCGCGCCGCCTCATGTAGTCGCAACAAACTCATCGATTTGCTCTCCTTATACCGTTATAGATGACTTAACGCAATGATATGTAAGATACTCTACACGCTTTAATACGAATTTGAGCGAAATCTGTGTGTTGATTCTGAAAATCGTTACGAGCATAGGCTGAATTGGGATCAGTTGTTTGAGATTGGATCGGGATGTCCGGCAGTAATTTCGCCGTTGCTCTGTTGTCAATGCCCGCAATGTAATGATCGCCACACTAGATTGGCCGTTCTCGCTCCTACAAAAGATTACGCCGCGGTGTGCCGACTGGTATCGGGCCGATTACTATCAGTCGCTCGCGCAAGGATCTATTGCACGCGATCCGCCCGGAACGTCGTCGGTTTCCGAAACTGCACGGTGCAAACACGGATAGACTGGTTAGCATGAAATACAGCTTCCCGTGGGTTCACTCGTCCGCAATGGATTTGTAACTGCGTTGCCGACACCTTCGAGTCTTGAAAAAGTGACAGGACGCTTATTAAAGTGTGAATCAAAAAGCTATCATGTCGCCAAGCACATACACCCAACGCCATGACAAAAAAAATAATTGCCGCTATCTTTATCATCTCCATGACGACTCTTCCGGGAGGATTCGGACAGAGCAGTGTGGCAAAAAAACGCCCGACTGTCGGGCTCGTGCTTAGTGGTGGGGGAGCCCGCGGATTCGCCCATATTGGAGTACTGAAAGTTCTCGAGACGAATCACGTTCCCGTCGACTACATCGCCGGTACCAGCATGGGCGGACTCATCGGAGCCATGTACGCGATGGGCAAGACTCCTGCCGAGATGGAAACATTGGTCGCAGCGCTCGAATGGGGACCGCTCCTGAGACCGCAGACAGCCGCCGATGAACTTTCATTCCGCCGAAAGCAAGACCGTTTGAATATTCCAGCACCGCTCATTCTTACCGGAAAAGGAACCAAACTTAAGCTGCCGAATGCTCTTAATTCGGGTCATGCTATCGGTCTGCTATTAGACCGACTGACCCTCCGGTATGCGCCGGCGACAAATTTCGACGATCTGCCGATTCCGTTTCAGACGGTGGGTACGGATATGTTGGAAGGCGAAGCGGTGACGTTAAAGAGCGGTTCGCTATCGAGGTCCTTGCGGGCGACGATGTCGATCCCGGGTATCTTTGCACCGGTTGAAGTGGATGGAAAATTTCTTTCAGACGGCGGCCTGGTCAATAACATCCCGACCGATGTCGTCAAGGCTATGGGGGCCGACATTGTGATCGTCATAAACATCGAATCACAGGTTGGGGGTCGTGAAATGCTCGAGACCCTGCCCGGAGTCCTGTCGCAGACGATCAACATTTCCACTCTCGACAATTCTCGGCGAAGTCTTCGCCAGGCAGATTTCATAATTGCTCCTGATCTTGGCAATTACACGTCAACGGATTTTTCAAGCAGCAAAGAGATCATCGACCTTGGGCTAAAAGGCGCAGAACAGAAGGTCGGACTTTTGCGATCGATCGCTCTCAACGACGCCGACTGGGCCGAACACGTTACCGCACGGCGGAACCGAGAACTGCCTGATACCCCGCCTGTTCCGGACCTCGTCGCGGTGACGGGTGAAGGCCCCGAGTCGACCAAGATGATCAAGAAAAAGCTCGGCGATAAGTACGTCGGGCAGCCGCTTGACGATGGCAAACAGAATGAGCTTGCGACGGACCTTACGGAACTAACGGGGACCGCCCGTTTTGATTCGCTTGATTATCAGATCGGCGAAGAGAAAGGAAAGAAGGTTCTTCTCATCGGATCAAATGCGATCGGCGGCGGCACTGCAAAGAAGACGCGCTTGGAAGTCGGCGTCGACGTCAACAGTATCGCGTCCGATGCCGTCAATTTTAATTTGCTCGCGCGCCTGACATTTTTCGACCTAGGCAAGCACGGTTCTGAATGGCGAAACGACATCCAGATTGGATCGACTTGGCTGTTCGGCACCGAGTATTACCGCCCCCTTGGCGAAAGTAGGTTCTTCGTAGCTCCGCGTGCGAGTTACGAACGCCGCGGTATCGACCTGTATGTCGACGGCAACCGGCTCGCAAGCTATGGAGCGCAGAATGCTGAAGTCGGAGTCGATGTCGGTTACGGGATCAACAGCCGCAGCGAGATACGCCTCGGCTATGCGTTCGGTTATCAGAGCGCTTCACTACGCATCGGAGATCCCCTTCTACCGGATGCCGATGGCATATACAGCACGGCCGGATTGAGCTGGAATTACGACAGTCTCGATAACGCTGTGGTGCCCACTCGCGGCGTCCTCTCACGCAACCGGGTCAACTACTATTTCAAGAACGCCGGGGCAACGGGCGGCTTTACGCAGGCGGAGACGCGGACGAGTGTCTTTCACTCGATCAATGATCAGAATATTCTTTTTGGAATCGGAAGCGGCGCGACCACATTTGGAGCCACCGCGCCGGTGCTGCGTCAATTCACGCTCGGCGGTTTGACCAGGCTTGGCGGGTACGGGTTTGAAGAGTTTCGCGGAAGCAATTACCTGCAGGGCACGGCCGGAATTTTGACCAGCCCGCAGTCCTTCCCAACGATCTTCGGTCGAAAGATTTATCTAGGTGCCTGGTATGACGGCGGCAGTATGTTCGAGGACTTTGACGCTGCTAGTTATCGGCAGAGCGTGTCGGGCGGTGCGATACTCGATACTCCGATCGGACCAATCTTTCTCGGTGGCGCCGTCAACGAGAACGGCAAAGGACAATTTTATTTTTCTTTCGGCCGGATCTTTAGGTAACACATTAAAGAGGCGGATAGGCGACCCGGCACGACCCGCGTGCTTATTGAAGGACGTGGCGAATCCTGGTTTCTCCGGTGTGTTTACAAATCTGCTGTGGGCGTTTGGATATGCCGAGTTGGCCATCCTGGTTCGAACGTACTTGAGCGCAAACCGAGAACGCGTGCCGAGCCCTTCGCTCCCTCGATCCTCCTTTTCAAAGCTCAAGGATCTGGCTAATGTGCTTACGCTCGATCATCTCAAGGGTGTTGGCGGCGGAATTGTCGCACCGCCTCAGCGGTACCGAAGAGCTCGGTGAAATTTAGATTGTCACTTTCAGTGTTGATAACGGAACGTTCGATCACATTCGCGAGGTCCCGGACGTTGCAGGGCCGTGGCCGTTCACATTCAATCTCCGTCAGTCCGCTGACAGTTAACAGTCAACTTCCCCAAATTATTTTTTCGGGAAGTTGTTTCAGTAACCGGGCGTATTCGTAGGCAATAAAGTCGTCTAGCCGGGTGAACCGATAAACGGAATCTTTCCGTGCGTACTCGACCATCTCGGATGTTGTCATCTCCCCAAAATTTGTAAGCACACCGTGCAGCGTGATCAATTCCAAAAAAGAGACGTTATCGAAGACTTGTCGATCGGATGCAATGTTCTCTATCCGCCTGTTCTTCATCCGCACAATACCGCTATATTCAAGTGCCTTGAGGATGCTGTCGTATTGATATAATGCTGCGGCCGTGCGCTGTCGAACATATCGACCGCCTGAAATTGAGTGGCCGTAACTGAAATAGTTGGCGAAGTCCGCGTAAAAAAGGAGTAGATTAAGCTTCGCTTTGGAAACGTGCTTTGCCTTTCCGGCAAAAAAAGACGCCATTGAGGAAAGTTTGACAAGCGAAAATCTTCGACCGCCGTTAAAAATGCTGGACTCCATCGGATTCGCCTTGTCTATACCTATTGACGGCAAGGCGGACGTAAACGACTGGGCCACATAACGGGACAACTGGCCGCGAAGCTTGATCTTTGACTGCGTTACCAATTGTTCAAACAAATCTTCCGGCGAAGCGTCCGGACGCGAAACCAACATCTCTCGAAGGGCAAGTATCAGTATCCAGTCGGCGGATTGCGTTTCGCGGTTTGGGTAGTAGTATTCGCGAACCATTCGAGCCGCCAGAAGTATCTGGTTTTCATCGGACTCGAGAGTTTGGTTGTTGATCATACCCAGATATTAAGATTTGATAGTCACGCCGAAAAAGCGATGTCGAAAGCTACTTAGCAAATAACCGAGGGGTATGGTGAATAAATCACCAATCAAAGTTATGTTCAGATAATACCAAAAACTCACTGAAATCATTGCCCAACGCGTACGAGAATTCGATGCACTCTCACGGGCGGCTGCGGCCGTTCCCATACTGTCGTCGGTTCGACAAAGAGTACCGTCGTTGACATTGTTGTCCGTAAACTCGCAAAGTAGCCGAGAGAGCAGTCCGGAGGTAACTAAGATGGTCATGACAATCGAAACAATTGCGGTTTCCAAGGTGCTGCGCGTCTTAGCCCGGGGGGACTTTGACCTGCAGGAAGCGAACCGTACTTTTCTTGAGGTCCTCGACGCGATTGAGGAGAACGAAAGCGAAAAAGTACTATTTGACGGCCGAGAAATCTGTGGAGACCCGACCATCGTCGAGCGCTTTTATTATGCTGAGTTTGCGGCCGACAGTGTTAAGCGATCCAGACAAAATCCGATGCGTTTGGGAGATCCTCAATTCGCCTATGTTCTTCACATCCCAATTCTCGATCCGTTAAGGCTAGGCGAAACTGTTGCGACGAATCGCGGAATGCACATAAAGGCCTTCGATAATCTTGAAGAGGCCGTAACCTGGCTCCAGCTGACACCCGAGGAAGTCCGGGGTCTCACCGATCTCGAGCTGCCAAATCAAGATTAGGACGATTGGACAGTCGAGTTCAAAATGCTCCTGCCTGCTCACGTCAGCAGATCCTCGGCAGCTGTTCGCCGGCGAGCATGTCAACGATACGGGTGCCGCCAAATCCCGTCGTCATCGAGACTATTCCTTTCGGCTCGCTTTTACTTCACCGATAATGCATGCATCAACTCCGAGCGGATTATTTTTCATCCGAGCGAGAATCGCGTCGGCTTGATCCGCCGCAACGATCGCAACGAGTTTGCCTTCGTTCGCGACGTAGAGCGGATCGAGGCCAAGGGTGTTTTCGGTGTATTCCGTGGTCAAATGCTTCGCGACCTTTTCTAACCACAGAACACACGGAACGCACGGAAAAGAAAAGAACACGGAAGCCTCCTGTGAAGACTGCGTGCGCTTCGTGGTTCCTCTTTGACTTAACGTAAAGAAATCTAGGAGAGAACCACGAAACACATGAAGCAACACGAAACGACATAGACCTTCGATTCAGGTTCCGGGCCGCACTCAGTCGGTCTCGCCCGGCAAGTAATAAAACCGTATGATGATGAGCCCGGCGATGGCCCCTGCGCAGAGTACAAGATCGAGAGCTCCGATATCCGGATTGACGGTCTTTCGCGCCAGGACAAAGACGACGACTTCGACGACCGCACTCATTCGACGGAACAACAGAAGCAACGCGAATTCGACAGCGATCGCGATCAGCAGGAGATGTTCGATGACGCGGAGGAGTACCGCATACTCATCCTGCGGCGCTTGCAGCAAAAGAGGGAAGTCGCGAACGATCGTGTCAAACGTGGCGATCGCGGATCCGGCCAACAGCAATACTGCGAGGACCGCAAGGAAAAGGTGGATGACCTTCGCCAGATAGTTGCTTATCACTAGCTCGGCTTTGCTTTCCTCGCCCGTTCCGGTTTCGCTTTCCTTTTTCTGCTCTGCCATGTGTTAGATCTGTGCCGAACGCTGTGCGACCTTCGATAAACGACCAAAGTTATAATACGCCGCGCAGGCGCCTTCACTCGAAACCATGCAGGAACCTATCGGAGTTTCAGGCGTACACGCCGTTCCGAAAACCTTGCACTCCCACGGCTTCTTAACGCCCTTCAGTATCTCGCCGCAATGGCAAGCTTTCGGATCGGCTACCCGGAGTCCGGGAACGTTCCATTTCAACTCCGCGTCGAACGCCGCGTATTTCGTTTTCAATTTCATTCCGCTGTGGGCGATCGATCCAAGTCCGCGCCATTCAAAAAATTCGAGCGGCTCAAACACATCCGAAAGAACCTCCAACGCGCGTCGATTGCCGTTCCGCTCTACGGCACGGCCGTATTGATTCTCGATCTCTTTCGGGATCCCCGGTAACCCGCCCATAACGATGTCTTCGATGCTCGGCTGAGTCGCGGCCGTGATCGCCACCGATTCGCCGTCGCACCCGAGTCCTGCCGTCAACCAGAGAACGGTGATCTCGTCACGTGAACTTGTATTCAGGCGATCCATTTGGAGGTGTTTCCAGAGTTATCAGGATACACCAGAAAGCTGTCCCGCTTACGAATTCCGTTCCCGATTCGCGCATTTCCAGTAAGTAATTATTAATGAGGAAATTCTCAATTTTGTAATGGCGTTCATTTCGAAATTAGTAAATACCTCATTCGTAATTACATCGAAGAATAACGGATCCGTCGAACGGTAGTTAGCGGTGCGGACTTTACGAAACTCCCCTACTTACAAAGAAGGGTGGCAGCCGCTCCGGCTGGCGGGCTCTCATTAGAGAGTGTAGCGGTATCTCAACGACACAAGACCGGATCCGTGATAGATTGGCGCACGGAACAAGGCTCTCACGGAGGAACCGATGAACATCTCGACGCTTCTGACAATGCTTCTTTGGTGCACCGTCATCAACTACATCATCCTGCTGATCTGGTTCGCGGTTTTCACATTCGCACACAACGCTCTCTACCAACTCCACAGCCGCTGGTTCCGGATGTCGATGGAACAATTCGATGTCATGAACTACGCAGGCATGGCCGTCTACAAGATCGGCGTCATGCTGCTGAATCTCGTCCCGCTCATCGCACTATGGATCGCGAGTCGGTGAAGAAACGATCTGGATGCCGGACGGTTA
The DNA here is from genome assembly GCA_031392105.1 of Acidobacteriota bacterium. Lineage (GTDB taxonomy): Bacteria > Acidobacteriota > Blastocatellia > Pyrinomonadales > Pyrinomonadaceae > OLB17. The sequence continues at coordinate 8,160 of JANMUW010000442.1, forward strand.
TCTCACCGCTCTACTATCCGGTCCCGCCGCGAGGCGCTTGATCTCGGCGAGTGTCGCGGATGATCCGTCGCCCAGGGAAGCCATCGAGAGAACCGCGCTTGCGGCAGCGAGATCGATCGCAGTTTGAAGGGTCGTGCCGGAGAGAATTCCGTAGATGAGTCCTGCCGCAAATGCGTCGCCGCTGCCGACGCGATCGAGCACATCCACGTTATCGTAATTGTTCGATGTTACCGTCTCGCCGTCCGCAAAACACGCACCGCTCAGGCTGTGGCGCGAAGCTGAGTGAACATCTCGAAGCGTCGTCGCCAGCACCTTGATGTTCGGAAATCGCGATTGCATAACACCGCCCGCTTTACTGAAAGCGTCATCTGTATATCCCGAAAGACTCGCGTCGAAATTCTCCACACCAAAAACTACGTCGGCGAATTTCAAGAGCTCGCGATTGAGAATGTTCGCTGCATCGCGCCCGCCGCGGTCTGACCACAACGATTCACGATAGTTGAGATCGTACGAAACTACAACACCCGAATCCTTCGCAGCGCTCATCGCCTCGGCCGCCACGTAAGCCGTCGTTTTCGAAAGCCCGGCGAAGATGCCGCCGGTGTGAAACCACCGCGTACCGGTTTCATCGAAAATACTTTTCCAATCGACGTCACCGGGCTTAAGCTGCGAGACCGCGGTGTTGCCGCGATCGGAGCATCCGGTCGGCGGACGCGAACCGAAACCGCGCTCCATGAAATACATTCCGTTCCGGACAGTCCGAGAAATGCCGTCCGTCTCACGCCACAGAATCTGCGACGCATCGACATCGCCCTGATTGATCAGATCTTCGACGAGCCGCCCGATCTGATTGTCGGCGAGAGCCGTAACGATCGCCGAACGCCGGCGGAAACACTTCGCGATATTTCGTGCGACGTTGTATTCACCACCGCCTTCCCAGACGCGGAAGTTTCGCGCCGTGTGGATACGATCGTCGCCCGGATCAAAACGAAGCATCACTTCGCCAAGCGAAACGATGTCCCAAGTGCATTCGGATTCTGGTTTAATGTTTAAAGTAGCGATAAGCGATTAGCAATTAGCAACAAGTTTTGAATATTGAGAGGTTAAATCGAAACCGGCCGATCTGCAATCCGAAATTTAAGATCTGGATCCGATTTCAAATTTGAAATTTGAAATCTGAGGTCGGAGCTCTGAGATTTGAAATCTGAAATTTCAAATTTGAAATCATCGTGCCATCCATCCGCCGTCGACGACGAGGACGTGGCCCTGTATGTAATCGCTTGCGGCTGATGAAAGAAACACCGCCGCTCCGGCGAGGTCGTCGGGTGAACCCCAATGACCCGCGGGAATGCGTTCGAGTATCTGGCGATTGCGAGTTTCGTCGGCCCGGAGTGCGGCTGTGTTCGCCGTGTCCATATAGCCGGGCGCGATTGCGTTGACGTTGACATTAAACTTGGCCCATTCGTTTGCTAACGCCTTTGTCAGTCCGGCGACGCCGGATTTCGAAGCAGTGTACGCCGGCACAGTGATCCCGCCCTGGAACGAAAGCAGGGAAGCGATATTCACGATCTTTCCACCGCCTTGCTCGATCATCTTGCGGCCGGCCGCCTGCGACAGCCGAAACACGCTTGAGAGATTTACTTCGACAACGGTCGCCCAATCTTCCTCGGAAAAATCGACGGCCGGAGCTCGGCGGATCATGCCGGCGTTGTTTATGAGAATGTCGATGCGGCCAAATTGTTCGACAGTCGCGGCGACTATTTTCGTCGGAGTATTTTTATCGGCCATGTCGCCCGCGACCGTAATCGAACGGCGGCCGAGATTGTCGATAGCGGCGCATGTTTCGTCAGCCTTGCCGTTAGATCGTGCGTGGCATGCGATATCGGCTCCGGCTTCCGCAAGTGCGATGGCGATTGCCTGGCCAAGCCCTGATGACGCTCCCGTAACGAGCGCGACTTTGCCGTCGAGTTTGAATTTATCCAAGATCATCTATGTTTCAACTAAACCCAATTCCAGCTTGGCAAGTAAGAGCGGCTTTTCGTGCGATTAGAGTGATTCGTGGTTTTTGCTTTTCAAAGACTTTTACCACGAACCACTCTAATCACACGAAGAGAGAACCACCCCGTCAGCCGAAGCGGCTGCCACCCCTCCTTCGGAAGGAGGGGAGTTTCCCTTTTTTATTTCTGCGAAGCTTCTAATCCCGAACCCTTCGCGGCGTATTCGGGTTGAACATTTACGACACCGAACTGTCGATCGACGCCTTCGCGATTCGCGGCCATCATCCAGAGAAAGTTTATCGATCCCCCGGGTGCGGCGACGTTCGGATGATAACCCTGCGGCATTAGAACGACATCGCCTTCGCGGACGATCTCGACCAACTCGGGTTCGTTCAGATCCGTGTAAACCATCTGGATGCCCCATTGCGGTGCAGGCATGTCGATGTATAGATACGCTTCCTCGAGCAAGTCCTGATGCTCGTGCGGCGGGAACGACGTCCAATTTCCATCGGATGAAAACGTCACTCCGGCCATGATGCGGCCTGCTTCGATATTCTTGCCGAGGAGTATATTGAGGTCGCGTTCGATCGGTGGCTTGCCGGCCATGAAGTGAAGCGCTGGATCTTTTCGCACATCCTCGAACGCAACGTACTGAGTCGGATACTTGTTATCGACCGGAGCTCCGAGCTCGGCGAGATCGCATCCGTTGGTTGTGGAGACGGTGACGTTCGAATCTCGGGGTATGTAGATCGCGTCATAACGGTTGAGGGTAAAACTGCCTTCGCCGGTCGTGACATTCGCGACGCCGTTCAAACAGATCAGACCCGTCTCGCGCTCGGCCGTTTCGAATGCCACCGGCGCGTCGCCCGCTTCGATAATGATCCGGCCGTAGAAAAGATTTCTCGACGCGGTCTTGCCGGGCGCCACAGACGTTGTTCGGCCTTTCGCAGAATTCGTTCCCTTTACAACACAGGTTTCTCGCCTTATCGGTTCAAGTGCAATTTGTTCTTTCATAACTTAGTAAATCTGGGTTTTCAATTCTTGGATCTTTGCGACTTTGCGGGAACCACATTCTGACTGTCTCAAAAGCGGTTTTCCCGCAAAGTCGCAAAGGCGCAAAGAAGAAATATCGAGTTGGCACAAGTTCGAACTACACCGTATTCAAATATTCTTCCACAGCGACCTCGAGAGCTCCACCGAGCGCTGAGCCGGATGGCGAACCGGGCTCGACCGACCATCCCTCGATATTGCTGATGATGCTCCGCCGGATCGCATCGTTCAGCGGCTTGACGATAAACTCCCAGCCAAAAACGAGACGGCCGCTGATGATGACGCGCGGAATACCGGTTCCCATGATGACGTTAGCGATACCGATTCCTAGATAATCCCCGATCCTTTCCAGCGTTCGGCGCGAACGGACTTCGCCGTTCTCGGCCTTCGCGACGATCTCAACGAAACGTGGCAAAGTTTGCCCCGGCCGCAGAGGACGGTCCCCGAGATACAGCGATGCCGCCGCCGCTGCAGACGCATATTGCTCCCAGCATCCTCGATTACCGCAGACGCATGACTTGCCGCCGGCCGCAATCGTCATATGGCCGAACTCACCGGCTATCCCACGGCCCGCACCGGTACCGCGATAGACCTCGCCACCAATGACCATCCCGACGCCGATACCGGTTCCCGATCTGACGAGGATGAAATTCGAAGCCGAGGCGTCTGCCGATTCGCTGATCTTTACCCTCGATTCAAACATCGCAGCGGCCGTCGAGTCATTCTCGACGACGACCGGAGCTTCAGCGCTTTTCTGAAAATGTTCCGCGATCGCGACGCCTCGCCAGTTCAGATTCGGTGCGTACACGAGATCGCGTCTGGAAGCGTCGGCCATCCCGGGTACACTTACTCCGACGATGCGAAGACGTTTATCTGAATTTGCGATCCGAATCGACCGGATCCGCTCGTCAACGAGGTGAAGTGCTCGGCGAACATCTTTTGGTGTTTCGAATTCGGCCTCGTCCGTTACGTCGCCGCTAAGATTCGTAACGCCGACCTGCGAGTGCCTGACGCCGAGATTGACTCCGATAAAGTAATCGCCGCTCGCGGAGAAAGACAGGACGCGCGGCCGGCCGCTCTCGGATTCAATGACATCCTCTCGAAGAATTCCGCGCTCGATAAGCGGCTTGACGTTTTCTGTGACGGTGCTTTTGTCGATTTTCAGACGTTCGGCGATCGCCGTCCGTGTGATAGGTTGCGCAGCTCGGATCAGTTTCAGGAGCATGCTTCGCTTAGCAGCGAAGTTCAGATCGCCTTTTCGAACGAGTGCAGATTGAACGGCCGGTCCTGAATCCATGCTACAAATATTATCAAAGTGAAACGGTTTGCTCAGCCCAGAATTGAAACTCTCTGTGTTTCAGGATCTCAGCCTTCGCGGGAACATCGCCGCTCGCGACCTTTCGAAGGTGCTCGAAGACACTCTCACCGACTTCGGCGATCGATTCGGTACCTTCGATAATGTTTCCGGCCGAGATGTCGATGTCCCTCGACATACGTTCGAAGACTCCGTTGTTCGATGCGAGCTTGATGACCGGTGCGATAGCGTTGCCGATCGTCGTTCCGTTTCCTGTCGTGAAGATGATCGCGGTCGCTCCGGCGGCGACGAGACCTGGTGTCGATTCCTGATCGTACCCTGGCCCCTGCATTAGATTGACACCGCGCTTTGTCGGAACCTCAGCGTATTCGACACAGTCTTCAATGCGAGTCGTGCCCGCCTTTGAGATCGCACCGAGCGATTTGATGGTGATGTTGAGCAATCCGCCGGCCTTGTTTCCCGTACTCGGGTTTTGATTGAGCACGGCTCCGAATTTCGACGCATACTCCTTGTACCAATCCACCATGCGAAAGATCTTTCGGCCGATCTCGGAATCTTTTGCACGCGAAGCAAGCACATGCTCGGCTCCGCAGAATTCCGGTACTTCGGTGAGCAGTACGGTGCCGCCGCTTCTTACGAGCAGGTCGGAACAATAGCCGAGGGCGGGATTTGCGGAGATGCCGGAGAATCCATCCGAGCTGCCGCACTTCACACCAAGCACTAGTTCGCTGATCGAAACTTCCTCGCGAACGCATTTGTTCACTTCAGGTAAAAGTTCCTGGACGTATTTCAATCCAAGCTCGATCGCGGCTTCGGTGCCGCCAACATCCTGGATCCCGATCTTAAAAACGGGTTTCTGGATCGGCGCCTCGCGCTTCGTCAGATATTTCTCGACAAAGGAAAGATTCGTTTTCTCGCAGCCAAGATCTATAAGGATGACGCCGCCGACGTTCGGATGATCCGCATAGTTCGAAAGCGTACGCATCATCACGTCGAGAGTCGATCCATCCTGGCAGCCGCATCCTTTATTGTGCGGTATTGCGACTACACCGTCGACGTTCGGAAACTTCTCACGGTTGTAATGCATGAACTCCGACATCATCGAGATCTGCGTCGCTTCGTGGCTTGCGCACATCGATGTCGGAACGATCAGGACGTAATTGCGTGTTCCGACTCGTCCGTCCAGGCGGCGGAAGCCTTGGAAGGTTGCGATCGCATCATCGGGGAGATAGTCGGGCGCCGAGTTATGCAATTCTTCCGAGAGGTCACGCACAACCGGAACATCGTCAGTCATGTTCTCGTGACTTATCCATTCACCGGTTTCGATCCCGAGAGAAGTCCCTATCGGTTGGCCATATTGCCGGACGAATTCGCCTCTTGGTATTGGGCGGGTAGCGAATCTATGTCCGGGAGGAACGACTGAGCGCAGCGTGATCGGCCTACCGTCGGGGAGCAATATCGCGAGCCCGTCGGACGTAGCGTTCTTGACGACGGCGACGTTGTCATTGGCGTTAACGATGATCGCGTAGTCGCTGATCGGCACCGCCGTTTGTGCGGAAGTATCATGCATAAGAGCACTCAAGTAAAAAGCAGATCCGGCAATACGAATGAAGTGACGTTCGGATGCATCCTGATCCAAAGGCCTGGATTCTCATCAAGTTGTTTCTCTCGCTCGGCCGGATCGGTTGAGATCTCGGTCGAAACAAATCGTGCGAAGCTTTCGCGTTTCGCCGGAGCCGTCGACGCATCGACAATAGACTGGACGATCTTTTTCGCTCCGAGTATCGCGGCCGGCCCGAGCGTTAGGATATGCGTCGCGTTCCGGCATTCTTTTTCGTCTGCCTCGGAAACTTCGCTGCCGCCGACCTTAAACTTACTTATGTGATGTTCGAGAATGCTGCTCGAGATCGGGATGATCCCGCCGACGTCGTCGAACCTCGCACCCGAGCCCGGCTTGATGTAACAAATGTGAGAAGCCGCTTCGGCTTCCGGCCCGAGGCCGAGAAAAAAGATGTCGATGCCGCCAAGGCTTTCGAGCTTTTCAAGATAGCCGGCGAACGAGCCTTCGAGATCGTCCGCGTCCGTTTGCATCGGCGTGAAACTCTTTATCTTTTTGAAAAACGAATCGCCGAGCAATCGTTCGAAGTCGCGTACAAAGCTCAGGCTGTTCCCCATCTTCATCGGAGCGAGAGCATCCTGCGTAAAGACATGAAGGCGTCCGAGCAGCTCATCGATCTCGTCTGTTTCAGCCAGCCCGGCGACAGTTCGATACATTGCCTGGGCTCCGCGGCCGCCGAGGAGGACCATGACGACGTCACCGTCTTTCTCGGAGGCGTACTGGACAAGCTGATCCAACATTGCGCGTCCAACTAGTTCCTCACTCTCGAGCACCTGAAAGGCAAATTCCTGAGCCGGGGCGGCCGGAATCTCACCCGCCGATGCGGACTGGAGCCAAGTGTTTTTGCCGGCTGTGCGAGTGGTAATTATCTTCTGTTCCGACGTCTGCATAGGTCCTCGCGAATGAAAGTATTGTAATTGGTTTAACCAATTTATTGCAAACCTTTTTTTCATTTTTTCGCGCTCCCATACCAGAAACAACAGCAATTAGCTGTTCTTTGTCGAATGAAGGTCCGTAATCCTGCTTGACAAATCGGATCAAAATCGCCGACACTACTTACCACTTTTGAGAAATGGTATTACCTTTCGGCGGGCGACGTATAGTTTCCCGATTCAATTTCTATGAGTTATCCGGGATTTGACCTTACCGGCCGAACATCCGTTGTCATCGGCGGCACGTCCGGCATCGGAAGAGCGATCGCCCACGGCCTCGCTCAAGCCGGAGCCGATGTAGTCTGCAGCTCGAGACGAAGCGAGGAAGTCGAAAAGACCGCAGCGGAAATCGAAGGCTTCGGGCGGAAGACGATCCGTTGCACTTCGGATGTCTCTGATAGGGATTCGATCAACGAGCTGCTCCGCGAGTGCGTCGAGGCATTCGGCAAGGTCGACATCCTCGTGAATTCCGCTGGCCGGACGAAACGCGAACCAACTCTCGACCAAACTGAGGAAGACTGGAATGCGATCATCGAAACGAATCTCAACGGGACGTTGCGGGCGTGCCAAACATTCGGGCGGCACATGATCGGTAACGGATACGGCCGGATCATAAATATCGCATCGCTGTCGACCTTTGTGTCGCTGTTCGAGGTTGCCGCGTATTCAGCAAGTAAAGCTGCCGTCGCGTCGTTAACGAAATCGCTTGCGATCGAATGGGCGAAGAAAGGTGTTAATGTGAATGCGATCGCACCCGGCGTTTTCCGGACCGCACTCAATACAAAACTATTGGACGAGACACCACGAGGTCAGGAATTTCTCACTCGTACGCCAATGGGCCGCTTCGGCAATGTTGAAGAACTTGCCGGTGCGGCCGTTTTTCTTGCGTCCGAGGCGGCGAGCTACGTGACCGGTGAGGTTTTGGTCGTCGATGGCGGTTTCCTCGCAAGCGGTGTGAATCAGTAGGCGCGAATTAGTTAAAAAGATATTCAAACAACGCGCGGTTGAGGTTCTTTTCTTTCGTGTTTGATTCGTGTGAGTTCGAGGTTTCAGTCTTTAAGACTGAAACCACGAACTCACACGAATCAACACGAAAAAATTGGCGACACTCGCGACGCATTGATCCCAAAATCTGTTTGTGAACTCGGAACTCGAAGAAAAAACTCAACGTCTCCAAAGAATGCTCGCGGTCGAGAACCTCGGCGGCGTTCTTTTGAATACTCAGCACAATTTCGCGTGGCTGACCGGCGGAAGCGCGAATGGCATCGACTTGTCGCGCGAAAACGGAGCGGGATTTATCTTTGTCGCTGCAAGCGGCGATCGATATCTGATAGCAAACAATATCGAGATGTCCCGGCTGATTTCGGAAGAGGTATCGGAATCCGAATTTCAGCCGATCGAAGTGAGTTGGCAGGCAGAAAAGGATTCGCAGACGATCTTGAATGCGGCTAGATCGGTGGCAACCGGAAATGACTTCGGCTGTGACATCAGCTTTCCCGAAACGCGTTGGATCGAACCGTCGATCGCGAGTTGTCGGTTCGAACTTACAAATGAAGAGATCGAGCGCTTCAAAGCCCTCGGACATGACACCGGTGAAGCTTTCGGGGAGTTGATTCCGACGCTAGTTCCGGGTAAGACTGAAAACGAGATCGCACGCATCGTCCGCAACGAACTCGCGGCCCGCGGAATATTCGCAGTCGTCACACTGATCGCGTCCGACGACCGGATCGCAAAGTATCGTCATCCGGTTCCTACGGACAACATCTGGAAGAATACGCTGCTTATGGTGGTTTGCGCGCGCCGGCACGGGTTGATCGCGAGCCTTAGTCGAATAGTATGCGTCGGCGATATCCCGGACGAACTTCAGCGACGAACCGAAGCGACGGCGAATGTGAATTCGTCGCTTTATGCGGCAACAAGACCGGGAGCGACCGGGGCCGATCTATACCACATCGCTGCGAATGCGTATGCGGTTCAAGGGTTTGCGGACGAGATCAACAAGCATCATCAGGGCGGCGCATGCGGTTACAGAACGCGGGAATGGGTCGCTCACCCGGACAGCCACGATATCGTCAGAGCGAACCAGGCATTTGCGTGGAACCCGTCGATTACCGGCACTAAGACCGAAGAGACCGCTATCCTCAGCGACCGTGGATTGGAGATCATCACTGCGACGAACGGATTTCCGAAGATCTCTACGATCCTCAACGGGCGCGAATATTTCTCTCCCGGAATTTTGTCACTTTCAAAAGGAGCTACGGCATGAACGAAAATGCGGGGAAGGTCGACGACTTTGAAGAAGCGAAAGCTCAATCCGAGATTTCGCCACCTCAGGAATCCGGAGAGTCATTTAGCGGCGCAGTGGCCGCCGCGGCTAGTGAGGTCGTCACACGGGTCGGCAATCGCCGTTGGCTGATCTGCGCATTGCTGTTTTTCGCGGCGACGATTAACTACGTCGATCGGCAAGTGATCGGCATTCTGAAACCGACGTTGACGGCTGAGTTCGGCTGGTCCGAGATCGCGTACGGCTGGATCGTATTCTCATTTCAGACTGCGTACGCGATCGGGCTCTTGCTCGTCGGGCGGTTGATGGACCGCGTGGGAACAAAGATCGGCTTCGCGCTTTCGATTGTCGTTTGGAGCATCGCCGCGATGGGCCACGCTTTCGCGGTGGCGATCGGCGCTGCGACGTTTGGGATCGCCGCCTGGATCATGAGCGTATTCGGTTACGATCCCGCGACGACGTTCATATCGGCATCGGTGCTTGGCTTCATGATCGCAAGGTTCGTGCTCGGCCTCGGCGAGGCAGGGAATTTTCCGGCTTCGATCAAAACCGTCTCAGAA
>JANMUW010000452.1:0-2104 GCA_031392105.1 Acidobacteriota bacterium
CTCGGTGAGAACGTACTTTACCTCGTTCTTGTCCCAGCCGCGGACGCGGATATTGCAGTTTGGAGCGTCGATGACAACCTTCGGAGTTCCCTCGACGGTGAACGAGTTGGTTTTGCGTTCGACCATCGGCGTTTCGGAGAAGAACATCGCGTCCTGCATTTTGGCGAGAACTTTTTCCTGGATCTTCAGGCTTTCGCGGATCGACTCCTGGATCTTCTTATCGTCGATGTCGATCTTGATGTTCTCAAGCTCAGGGATCTTCACCTTCTCAAGCTCACGAGTCGCCGTTCGCATCGCTCGAGCAGTCTCGCGCCGAGCGTCGGCCGCCTCCCTTCCAGCGTCCACCCGGGCCTTCGTGGCGTGAGCCGAGGCCACTTTATCGGCGTCGTTGTAATAATTGTCACGCGTGGTTGAAAGCAGATTTATCGCGGGGCTTGCTGACTTGCCGTCATCCTTTTTATTTATCGCAAGCGGGCCGTTGACGCTGTCGAGCTTGATCTGAGCCTCGCCAGATCCAAGCCGGCCGTGAAGATCGCGTCCGACATATTCACCCTTGCGGATGGGAAGGCCGAAAGCGTTTGTGATGCTTCCGTTGAGCGAATCTGCCTTGATAGTCGCGTTCGTATCCGACGGAAGAAGCAAGTTGATCCGGCCGTTTACCGTGCTCAACTCGATCTTGCTTCCCTGTTCGACGCGGTCGAAATCAGCCGTGACCGTTCCATTCACGGTCGAAAGATCCGCGGTTCCGCGAAGGTTGCTGGCGTTCACGCTGCCGTTGACGGCCGAGATCTTGGTGATATTCACGAAATTCGCGGCGACGACGGAACCGTTGACGGTCTCGATCTCGTTTAGAACTGCGGTACGTGGGACTGATACCTTGAAATGAACCTCGATCTTGCTACGCTGATTCTTCCAGTTAGTGTTCTTGTATTCAGTCTCAACGCTGAACGAATTGGCCTGAGCATCGATGCGGAGTTCCACGAGGTCGAGGGATTCTTTGCTGTCGGCGATCTTTGTCGCCTCTAAACGAACCTCGTTGCGGTCCCATGCGATCATCTCGATCGATCCGTTGACGTTCGAGACACTCACGCGGCCATTCGCCGAGATCGGGTATGACCGCTCGAATTTTTCTGTTTCGTCCTTCACTACCGTAACGGCGGCGGCCGGGGTATGAATGTTGTTGTATGTCGGCTGCGTTTCGATCTGGAGATCGGACGAAACAAAAAGGCTTGCGAAAACTATTGAATATAACCAACTCATATGATGACTGCCTCGGTATGAAGTTTATTGGGAGATTTTCCCGTATCTGTAAGCGAAAACACCGCGTTTCGATGGTTTGTGACAAAAAACAGAAATAAAATTCAAACTTTCGGCATCTGACTATTTTGATGCTTTTATGGAACCTCGCGCGTGCCCAACCGTAAGAAAATAAGAGCCCTGTTACGGAACGTTGAACTCCTGTAAGAAGCATTTACTATACTTGCCCCTTTTGTTAGATTATAGGGTTTGACCGGGCAGTTTTACGGAGAAGCAAATGAATCTAGAAACGACACGGCTGCACATCCTTCGCGAAAAGAGCGATCTTTCCGCGATGGCAAAGACTGGCGTCTCTCTCCATTGCCATACCGAGTATTCGAAGGAGATGCTGGATTTTGTCCCGCATTATGCCGATAAACTGCCGATCATTGCCTCTTTCTGGCATCGCGAGAAAGTAAAATATCACGAGCGTGAAGGCCGTGAAGTAGATTTCTCGACGTCTTTCTGGTCTCCGCCTCTTTCGCCTAAGGACGTCTACGATATTGAGCAGCGTCAGATCCAGGAACTTAATCTCGACGGTTTGGTTTCGATAACCGATCACGACAGCATCGATGCGACACTTGAGGTAAATCAGGTCGCGCCGGAATCTGATGCGCCAATTTCGATGGAGTGGACGGTTCCGTTCGAATACGGATTCTTCCACGTCGGGGTCCACAATCTGCCGAAAGGCCGGGCTGAGGAACTAACGACGACACTTCTCGAATTCACATTTAATAAGGCAAACCACAACGACGCAAAGCTTACGGAAATGATCTCGATGCTAAACGAGATTCCGTGTGTGCTAGTC
>JANMUW010000530.1:0-2433 GCA_031392105.1 Acidobacteriota bacterium
ATAAATACTTCTTTCGCGAACAGAAATGTCTGCAAGAAACCGCAGCAGAATAGAAATGATCAGATGATCGAGCCCGCGTGATGGTCGGGGCGGCAAGATTCGAACTTGCGGCCTCACGGTCCCAAACCGTGCGCACTACCAGGCTGTGCTACGCCCCGTCACGTTTCAACTAGGAAACGGTTCAAGTGTCGAATTTTACTGGCGAAAAATTGATAGGTCAAGTCAAACAGCCGAAAAATCCAGTAAATATCGAATAATAAGCTCGCAAGCCATCGCACGGTGGCTGATTTGCCGTTTTATGTCGTCGCCAAGCTCTCCGAAGGTGTGTCCGAAGCCGTCGGGGATGAAGATCGGATCGTAACCAAACCCGCCCGTACCCCGCGGACTGTCGGCGATCTTCCCATTACACGTTCCTTCGGCGACGTGAATAATTCGGCCATCGTCATCCGCGAGCGCCATTACACAAACAAAACGTGCGCGACGCTCGGGATCACCGGTTTCATCGAGCATCTCGAGAAGCTTTGCGATCTTTACATTGTAATCGGCGGCCGCGGAGACGAACCGAGCGGAATAGACGCCCGGAACTCCGCCAAGGGCTTCGACCTCGAGCCCGGAATCGTCGGCGAGGCAAAGTTCTCTGATTTGATTTGCGACTCCGCTTGCCTTTAGCTCAGCGTTGGCGCGGAACGTCGTTCCGGTCTCCTCCACCTCGAGGACAGCGGGAAAGTCGCCGAGGCTTCTGGTCATGAATGGCATTCCGCTTAACAACCCGGTCAATTCGCGGACTTTACCGGGGTTGCCCGTCGCAAGCACAAGCTGTGTCGGTTCCAGTTTCATACAGATCGATGCTGTCCGGGCGGACCGTCGGCCCGCCTTCAAGGCAAAGTTTTTTGTTGCCAAGTTACTGCGCTAAATTGTATAAAATAAACAGCGAGTTTGTTCGCTGCCCGCCGCTATACTCAACCGTCAGTGAGGAATCCCAATTGGAATTGGTCGCTTCGCCTACACAATATTTTGATCCCGCAACCCTCTTCGCTGAGGCCCGAGATGTCGTTGAAGATTCTCCGATCATTGCCGTCTTTGATCGCGAGGAGCTTTCATTCGAGCTTGGCGTCTGGCTCGCAGGTCTCGAAAGCTTTCTCGCGATAGGAAGCAATGTCTTCGGCGATAAGAATGCTTCGGCCGATCTTTCCCGAGACTGGGAGCGCGAGTGTCGTCTCACATGTACGGCCCTGCTGCATTGTTCCAAGGTAAATTTCAGACTGCGAAAAGAAGTCGACTCGGAAAGCGGAGCCGGACAGGCGGGTTTGAATGCAAGGGAGCTGGACGCGTTCGCGATCGTGCTGCGTGATGCGATCGTCCTGAACGAGCGAGTCCTTGCGTCGGGCGATCTTAATTTCGGAGATTGGCGCACATGGAGTGCCGCGTTGAACGAGGAGCTCACGTCATCTGCGGCTCATCGTAAACTAGTAAATTGCACACGGGCACTCGGCGAATCGTTTCTGCCGCCAAAGCTTAAAACGCTGCTCGTTGAAAAGGAGATCCCGTTCGCGGACGAGGTCGATCTGCACGTAATACTTCCGCAATTCGGGACGATCCTCGGCTCGCTGAATGTTGTCGGACGAATGCTCGAAAATGACGAGCCGCTGAAGCCCTCGCTAATTATCTTTTCCAGTGTCTACGAACAAACGAACGATCTGATCTCGCACATCAATAACCGACTCTCCCGATTTCCAAACGAAGGCGCGGCGATGTTCGATTCGCTCGACGGAGCGTCGTACACAGCGGCCCTCGAGCTAAAGAAGGTATTTGCGCATGAATTGACCGGACTCGTAATGCTCCGTCCCGTTCCCTCAGTGTTCGCACGTGTTGAAACCGCGTTTGAGTTATTGAGTGACAGCTTCCGACAGATCCTCGTGGGTTTTGCCCGAGTGATCGATCCGAACATTAAGGCGTTCGATCTTTTTCCGAAGTATCAGACGAAGCTTGAACAGTCCATCGCGTTGAGGCAACACCTGTGGGAAGTTCTGAAGCACGTGAGGGCTGCCGAACAGAGTCCCGATAAGAAACTGCTCGAGGCGGCTAACAAACGGCTACTCGCATTTTTGGAAGAGACAGTTTCGTTTCTGTTTCACAAAGACAGGGAAACGCTCGAGCGGTTTGCGGAGGAGATCTTCGTGACCTCCGAGAAGAAGGACATCGTTCCGATCCTCCATCGGTTCGGTGCGTACATCGAAACGCTCATGAGCCAGGTGAATATGAGAACGGTGCTCGCCCACCATCCTTTCGATCCCGAAGAAAATTAAGAGACTACTGCGAGCGGAGGGTCGACAGCGGTCTCGTAAGTTGGGTCAAGGTCCGCACTTTCGCGGGCCGCGACCCAACATTCCTCGACAAGCCCTGAAGCATGTTGCGTCGCGGCGTCATGGCGAA
>JANMUW010000008.1:0-10159 GCA_031392105.1 Acidobacteriota bacterium
GAAGCTTTTCGCCGATCGACCTGCGTTCCTTCATCGCGAGCCACATCTCGTGCCAGCCATGGGTATTGATCCAGAGAGGGTTGTAGCTCCGAATCGGTTTGATGATCCCATACGTTGGTTCTTCCGTTTCGGAAACGAATGAGCCGAACATGCGGTCCCAAATGATCAATACACCGGCGTAGTTCTTATCGAGATACGGATTGTTTACGCCATGATGGACGCGATGATGCGATGGCGTGTTCAGGACGTACTCGAGCGGCCCCATCTGCTTTACAAAACGAGTGTGGATCCAAAACTGGTAGATCAAATTAAATCCGTGCATGAGAGCGAACATCCACGGTGCAAATCCGAGAAGCATGATCGGAGCATAGAAGATCCAGTGCAAAGTTCCTGAAAACCAGCTTTGCCTGACCGCGACGCTGAGGTTGTAGTATTCGCTCGAGTGATGAACTACGTGAAAATTCCAGAACAGCCGCGATTCGTGGCTAATGCGATGGAACCAATAGTAAGCAAGATCATCGACGAAGAATAGAACCACCCAGGTCCACCACATCTCCGCCGGGAACTTGTATGGAGCGATCTCGTAAGCGAAAAGATAGATCGATCCAATGAAAAGTCCGAAAAAAGCTCCGAACGCGACACTCACAAAGCCGATCAGGATATTGTTCCATGCGTCCTTTGTCTCGTAATAATCACGCTGCTTGCGGCGCGACAGCCACGCCTCGAGGGCGATCATCAAGGCAAAAAACGGAATCGCTATCAACGTAGGCTTTAACATTGGACCGCCCCTATTCTAACATCAAGTTGAATGAGACGGGGCAGAGACTCACAGGGTTGGGCAGCTAATCAAGATGTTGAAAAAAATAGTAAAGATCGTACTGATTGTCGTTGCAGTCGGTTTGATCGTAGCTCAGTTCATCCGGCCGGATTTCACAAATCCGCCGGTCGTTGCCGATCAGGCGTTGGCGGCTAGCACCGAGGTTCCGTCTGACGTTCAAGTCGTGCTGTCGCGTTCATGCAGCGACTGTCACTCGAACGAGACGCGTTACCCATGGTATTCGAAAATCTCTCCATTTAACTGGTTTCTCGCGGATCACATTGAGGCGGGCCGGGGAGAGATGAACTTCAGCGAATGGAACACCTATAAGCCGGAAAAGAAGGTACGCAAACTCGAGGAGCTTTGTGAGCAGGTCGAAGAAGGGGCGATGCCACTTCCGTCGTACTTGTGGATCCACCGCGAGGCGGTGCTCGCAGAGGGCGAGGCCGGCCTGCTTTGTAAGTGGGCGAAGGCCGAGACGGCCAGAATCTTAAGCTCGAATAAACCGGTCGAGTAATTTTCTCTTGTTGCTCCGAGTCGCGCTGCAGTATTATGGATACCGGTCAGTTTCTTTCCCCAGAATCCTGAAAACATAATACGGAGAGCTTGATGAAACGAAAGCTATTTTCTTCGTTTGTCGTAACCGTTACCCTGATTGGCGCGCTCTGCGCTTTTGCTAAAGCCCAATCGCAAGCTGAAAGTGAGGTGTTTGCACTTGTAAACCGCGAACGCTCCCGTGCGCGTCTTGGCGGACTCTCGTGGGATGACGGGCTTGCTCGGGTCGCACGTGACTATTCGCGAAGGATGGCCCGCGAAGGCTTTTTCGATCATTACGATCCTAACGGAAAAACTGTCATTGATCGGGCGGCCCGCCTTCGGAACTGGTCGACAATTGGCGAAAACCTCTTTATGTGCGAGGAGCAGCCGTACTTTGCGACCACCGCAGTTCGCGGCTGGATGAAGTCCCGCACGCACCGGGGCAATATGCTCGATCGAAACTGGACGGCCACCGGGATCGGCATCGCCACGGCGCGCGACGGCAGTATTTTTATCACACAGGTCTTCACCCACGATAGATAGAACATTTCAAACGCCGGTTTCGTTGTTCGGTTATAATCGGGCCGTAACGACTTATGTTCTGTCCAAGTTGCGGAGCACAAAACACCACTGATCAAAGATTCTGCAGGAGTTGCGGAATGAACCTCGAGCAAGCCACGCAGTCGTTGCTCGAGCAATTTCCATCCGGAAGTAGACCCGATCTTGATCGCCGGGAGCACCGGATCGAGAAATTCGGCCAGCTTGCATTCGGCGGCTTTATGGTGGTTGTGGCTATTGCCGTCCTTGGACTCATCTACACGATCCTCGACCGGATGGTTTTTTCGGGTGACAATCCCTTGGTGGGTGTCCTGCTGACGGCGTTCATTGTTTTCGCGGCGCTGACCCTCGCGTACGTGATCTTTAGCGAAGATCTGAAGGAAAAGCGGAAGAAAGGCACCCTGTCGCCACGGCCCGGCGAGTTAGAGGCTCCGGCCGTAACTGGACGCCTCCTCGAAGAAAAGCTTTTCGAACCCGTCCCGTCGGTGACCGAAGACACAACCAACCTACTTCCGCAGGAAAAGACTCGTCGCAATTGAGAGTAACGGTTCAGTTTGAATCTTACGCCGGTGGCTCGTGCAATCACTGATTTCTACCTTTCCTATTCCGTGTCTTCTCCATTGTTTTTGTGTATTCCGTGGTTGTCTTGAAGGCAAGAACCACGGAAAGTACGGAAAGTACGGAACAAGACTTAGCCTTTTCAACGTGAACCACAACGCAATTAAGCCGGCGCTCGGAACAACTCAGTAAATACGCTAAACTAGTCGTCTATGCCCTTGTTGAGGATCGCCCATTATCCTGAACCGGTCCTATTAGAGATCGGGAAGCCCGTTGCCGATACGGAGTTCGACGCAGATCTCGAGCGCGTCGTAAAAGACATGTTCGAGACAATGTACGACGCCGGTGGAGTAGGTTTGGCGGCTCCGCAGGTATTCGATTCGCGTCGACTGTTTGTGATGGATGTGCCCGACGAGGAAGGGATGTCGAACAAGATCACGTTCGTCAATCCGGAGATCATCAGTGTCGAAGGTGAGCAGGTCGGTGAAGAGGGATGCCTGTCGTTCCCCGGACTTTTCCAGACCGTACAACGCCAGATGCGTGTGATTGTTCAGGCTCAGGATGTAAAAGGTGAGAAATTCGAGCTCGACCTGAAAGACCTGGCCGCCAGATGCGTCTTACACGAGACCGACCACTGCGACGGGATCGTCTTCCTCGATCGTATGAGCCCATTGAAACGTCAACTGGCGAAGCGTAAGATTAAGACCTTGCAGAAAACGGGAAAATGGTCATGAATATTGAAGAAACGCGGACCACTGCCGAAGCGTCGTCGTGGCGCGAATTAAACAAATATCTCGATCAGGGCTGGGTGCTTATCCTGAGTTATGTGAAGCATACTCACGATACTCAGGAACCCCGATTCGTCATTGGTTGGCAGCAGGACTCAGATCCTGTGAGGCCCGAGCTTCTCGATAGTTGGGAGTTGAATGAGATCGACAAGCAGAAATATACGTAAGCCCGCGTATGCCTCCCAAAATACGAGAGTTGATAGCAGACTTGGAACGTAACGGATTTGTTAAGCGCGGTGGAAAAGGGAGCCATCGGAACTTTTATCATCGGCTATGTTCTCGAATCGTGACAATCTCCGGCAAGGACGGAAACGATGCGCGGAACTATCAGAGCAAGCAGGTACGATCAGTGATCTAAGAGTTAAACCGTAATGAAAAGCAAGGCTGATCTCTATAAGAAAGTAGTGTACTGGAGTGATGAGGACCGATGCTTCATTGGCATGTGTCCCGAGCTGATGTTCGGAGGAGTCCATGGCGACGACGCCTTGAAGGTTTTTATAGAATTGAACCAAGCGCTCGAAGAAGCAATGGAAATATTCGAAAAAGAGGGGCGCCCTCTTCCGGAGCCGCGCGCGATCCTATTCGAATCGGCGTAAGCGACACGCCCAATAAGACTATGCAGACACAAAAAGTAATGGATGAATTCAGGAACGAACCGTTCACAGATTATTCGACACCGGAAAACGCCGAAGCGATGCGTGCGGCGATCGGGAAAGTGCGGAGTGAGCTTGGCAGGGAATATCCCGTTGTTATCAACGGTGAGAAGATCTCGCTGGCGAGTAAATTCGAAAGTATCAATCCGGCGAACAAGACGGAAGTCGTCGGCGTGTTTTCGGAAGTAGATACCGACACGTCGCTTGTTGATAAGGCTATCGACGCAGCGACCGCAGCTTTCAAGCTATGGCGAAATGTCCCGGCGGCCGAGCGGGCGGAATACCTGTTCAAGATCGCGGATGTCATGCGAACGCGAAAGCATGAGCTTTCGGCGTGGATGGTTTTCGAGGTCGCGAAGACGTGGGCCGAAGCAGACGGAGATACCGCCGAAGCGATCGACTTCATGGAATTCTACGGCCGCGAGATGATCCGCTGGTCGCAGAAGCAGCCGATTACACCGATCGAGGGCGAGCACAACTCGATGGAGTACATCCCGCTCGGCGTCGGCGCGGTGATTCCGCCATGGAATTTTCCGCTCGCGATCATGGCGGGTATGACGATGGCGGCGGTGGTGACAGGCAATACGGTCGTTCTAAAACCTTCGTCGGACTCGCCGACGATCGCAGCGAAGTTCATGGAGATCCTTGAGGAAGTCGGGCTGCCCGCGGGCGTCGTGAATTTCGTGACCGGAAGCTCAGCAACCGGTGAAGCGATGACGACGAGCCCGAAGACGCGATTCATTTCGTTCACGGGCTCTAAGCAGGTCGGATTGCACATCAACGAAGTTGCCGCAAAGCCGCGCGAGGGACAGATTTGGATCAAGCGTGTGATCGCCGAGATGGGTGGCAAGGACGCTATCGTGGTTGCAGATGACGCGGATCTCGATTCGGCTGCGAGCGGAGCGGTACAGGCAGCGTTCGGATATCAGGGACAAAAGTGCTCGGCGTGTTCACGTCTGATCGTTGACGAGAAAGTGCACGACGCGCTGGTCGAAAAGGTCGTCGCGCTGACGAAGATGCTGAAGGTTGGCTCTCCGACCGAAAGCGACACGAACATGGCGGCGGTCATCAACAAACGTTCGTTCGACAAGACCCTGGACTACATTAAGAAGGGCGAGAGCGAAGGCGGCAAGATCGTCGCCGGCGGCAGCGGTGTCGACGAGGACGGCTTCTTTATCGAGCCGACGGTTATCGATAATGTCGAGCCCGGCGCAACGATCGAGCAGGAAGAGATCTTCGCTCCAGTTCTCGCGATCATTAAGGCACGGGATTTTGATCATGCGCTCGAGATCGCGAACGACACCGAGTTTGGATTGACCGGCGCAGTCTACTCGACGACGCAGGCAAATCTTGAAAAGGCTCGTCGTGAATTTCATGTTGGGAATCTTTACCTCAACAGAAAATGTACCGGTGCACTCGTTGGCGTTCATCCGTTCGGTGGATTCAACATGAGCGGTACTGATTCGAAAGCCGGGGGACGCGAGTATCTCCTGCAGTTCATGCAAGGGAAATCGGTATCGCAGAGGATCTGACGGCCTCGCATAATACAACCATAATGATCAAATTATCTAAAACGCCATGGCTGATGGTCGCGGCGTTTCTTTTTGTCGCTCCGGCCTTTTCACAAAAGGCGCGTCTTAAATCAAAGGCGGTCGCAAAGCCAATTGTGTTTGCCGTACTTGATGGCGGGAAACGAGTTGACCCGATCGTTTCGATTGACGGCACGAAGCTTGTTGATTTCGAGATCCATGAAGGCTCGCCGTCGAAGGCGTTCGGGGCCGAATATTACAAGCCGCGGACACCATACTCGTTAATCTTTGGCGGGGCCCCGGACGGATTCGTGACGATCGTAAAATCCAACGTCGGTACAGAATGCGGTGGAGGTTCGGCTGATACGACAGCCCGGCCGTTGAAAGCAAAGCTAGGTGCTTTGGTCATGGGACTCGCGACAAATGTGAAAATGGACACCAATGTTTCAGGGTACCGGCGAAGACCGACAGCCGAAGAACGAACAGAGATCGAAAAATTGGTGCGATCCGAATTTACAAAGAACGGAGCGTCGACTACTGCCGTTAAGAATCTGAAATATCACAATCTAACGGCGCTTGATGTCGACGGAGACGATAAAGCAGAGTTTGTCGGGTCCTACTGGATCGCGCCAACTTCTAACGAACGGCGTCTCCTTTTCTTCATCGCAGAAGGTGATGCGAATGGAAAGATCGTGCTTTCGATGAGCGATCATTCGATAGTGAAACCCGACGATGTCATGAGCGGAGAGGTCAAGGATCTCGATACGGGCGTCGGCCACGAACTTCTGCTCGACGTCTTGGATTACGCGAACGATGGCGTGAAGGAGATATTCACGATCGGCCAGGCGTTCGAAGGTAACAACTACTACGTGTACCAGCGAACGGACGGGAAGTGGACGAAAGTGTACGAGTCGTACAATTATCGCTGCGCGTTTTAGGCGCTTCAAAGAGTTTGGGTCTTGTTCTGCTTTGTTCCGTGCTTTCGGTGGTTTTCGCCGAGCGAGGTAACCACGGAAAACACGGAGAAGACACGGAAAAAGAAAAGGCAGACATCAGTGGATCGCACGGCGTCGCCTATGCCCTCAGGCGTAAAATTTAAAACTGAACCGATACCCGCGTCTTAGAGAGCTTGCTTTTCTTTCTAACGATTATTGAATTGCTTTGATATGAAGATCGTGTTTATGGGAACGCCGCAGGCGGCGGTTTCGAGTTTAGAACAACTGTTCCACGACGGACACGAGGTCGTCGCGGTCTATACGCAGCCTGACAGACCGTCGGGGCGTGGAAATAAGATCTCGTTCTCGCCGGTAAAGCAGTTCGCGCTCGATCATGATCTAACGACCCTTCAGCCGACCAAGATACGAACGCCCGACGCTCTCGAAACATTTCGATCGCACGGCGCCGACGTCGTGGTCGTTGTCGCATACGGTCGGATTCTGCCGGAAACATTTCTGACCGCGTTTTCGATGGGTGCTATCAACGTGCATTTTTCTCTGCTTCCGAAATATCGCGGAGCGGCCCCGGTCAACTGGGCGATCGTAGGTGGAGAGAAAACGACCGGGGTAACGACAATGCAGATGGATGCCGGTCTCGATACCGGCCCGATCCTGATGCAGCGTAAAATTGAGATCGGCGAAAATGAAAATGCGATCGAGCTGATGCAAAAGCTTTCGGTGCTCGGTGCCGATCTGCTGTCGGAAACTTTGACCAGTTTCGAGACGCTCACACCGGAGCCACAGCACGAAGTCGACGCTTCGCTGGCGCCCATAATGAAAAAGGAAGATGGCTTGATCAGCTGGATGCTCAACGCCAAGGACATCTCGAACCGCGTACGTGGCTTCCAACCGTTTCCGACGGCGTTCACTTTTTTTCACGGTAAGAAATTAACGGTTTGGAACTCGAATGTTGTTGAGACGCAGCACGAACTCTCGCAGCCGGGGGAGATCGCTGAAGCATCCGCCGACCGATTGTTTGTTTTTTGCGGCGGGGATTCGATCTTGCAAATCAACGAACTGCAGATCGAGGGAAGAAGGCGAGTCAGCGCACGGGATTTTATCAATGGTATTCAACCGAAAGTCGGTGAGAGATTGGGCGAAGTGTTCGGGTGAGCCTTCCTCTTAGAAATGGTTGCGAGTCATTCTCAGTTCTTTGCGGCTTTGCGCCTTTGCGGGAAAACCATCGTTTGGAGACCAAGAGCTAATATTCCCGCAAAGCCGCAAAGCCAAAGCCGCAAAGCTGCAAAGCTGCAAAGCCGCAAAGCAAAGAGCGTTTTCCGTAGCCGAATTGTTTCAAGCTGACCGAGCATAAAATGAAGTTTCAGATCATTACCTTTTATCAGTTCCGCCCTTTCGATCAGGATCAGCTGTTTCGAATCAAAGCGGCGCTTCGCGAAGCGATGCAGGAGCACGCGATCAAAGGAACCGTCATCCTTGCGGAAGAAGGATTCAATGCGACCGTCTGCGGCGATCCGCGAAACATCGACTCTTTTATAAAATCCGCAGAAACAATTCTCGAAGCAAAACTAGATGTCAAAGCTTCGTTCCACGAGGAATGTCCGTTCAGAAAGGTCGACGTAAAGATCAAACCCGAGATCGTCACGCTAAAGCAACGCGTCGATATTTCAAAAGGAGCCGGTACTCACGTCACCTCGGCGGAGTGGAACGCGTTGATCTCCGATCCCGAAGTCGTCGTCATCGATGCGAGGAATGATTACGAATTCAAGAACGGTACATTCCAACGGGCAACAAATCCCGGCACAGAGAAATTCAGCGAGTTGCCGAATTTCGTTGCGGAAACCCTCGACCCGAATGTCCATCAGAAAGTGGCGATGTTCTGCACGGGCGGTATCCGGTGCGAGAAGTTCGCTCCGTATATGAAGCAGCTTGGATTCAAAGAAGTGTTCCAGCTCGAAGGTGGGATCCTTCGCTACCTCGAACAGACCCCGAGCGACGAAAGCCTGTTCGAAGGTGAGTGCTTTGTTTTCGACGACCGTCGGACCGTCGATGCGGAACTCAAGAAAGGAGTCGGTCCTGATTATTCTCAATCGACAAAGCCTTCTGAGGAGAAAAGCGGCTAAGCCGTTTGTATGAAAATCTCACCTGCACGCCGGGCGGCGTTCGAGATCCTGAATCGAATTGACGACGACCGCGCTTTTTCATCCGTTCTACTGCCGCAGTACGAAGCCGATCTCGAACAGAACGATCGCGGGTTATGTCATGAACTGGTACTTGGCGTCCTACGACGGCGGATCTATCTCGACAAGATAATCGAACATTTCGCTGGATCTAAGAAACTGGATACGGCAGTGCGAAATGCTCTTCGTCTCGGAGCCTATCAGATCCTTGCACTGGATAAAGTGCCGACATACTCCGCGATCAATGAAAGTGTAAACCTGGTTCAGGCTGCTAAAAAGACTTCGGCAAAAGGTTTTGTAAACGCGATTCTCCGCCGGATAAGCGAAAAGCTTCCGAAATTGGAATTTGCCGACGATGTCGAACGCGTTTCGATCGAGACGTCGCATCCTCGATGGCTGATCGAGAAATGGATCGCCGATTTTGGTTTCGCTGACACCGAACTGATAGCATCCGCGAACAATCAGATCCCGAACGTCGCATTTCGAATTATAGGTGGGAGTGAACAAACGCCACTTGATTATCGAAAAAGCGATATTGTCGAAAGCGCGCATATTGCACCTTCGATGGATGCGCTGCTTCGCGAGATGTCGGAGTCGGGCGAGATCTATTTTCAGGATGAAGCGTCGCAGCTTGTCGCGGCGGTCGCTTCGCGAGAGGCCGCCGGAAGATTTCTGGATGTGTGTGCGGCACCTGGCGGAAAGACGACGCAGATCGCGCGGAGCTACATCGGCAGTCACGAGTCGTTGGTGGTAGCGGGTGACATTCACGATTCACGCATCAGGCTTCTGCGAGCGACATGCGCGAGGCAGAATGTTGATTTCGTAAACATCGTCCAATACGATGCCGAAGCAGCTTTGCCGTTCGCGGACGGAGCCTTCGATACCGTACTTGTTGACGCTCCTTGTTCAGGAACGGGAACCATCCGTCATAACCCGGAGATCAGATATTTCGTCGAGCCCGGAGATTTTGCAGAATTAGCAAAGAAACAACTCAGCATCTTGCGAAACGCATCAAACCTCGTAAGACCCGGCGGACGGTTGATCTATTCGACTTGCTCGATTCAGATCGAAGAGAACGAAGCTGTATGCGTGGAATTTTTGAAGGAAACGACTACATTCGAGTCGCAACCGCCGCATGTACCTGCGGAATTCCTGACCGATCAGGGATTTGCACGGACTTTCCCGCATCGCGATGGCACGGATGGTTTTTTCATCGCTGAATTCACACGGTCGGTATGATTTGCGGTGGTAGTTCACTTTGAAAATGGCTGATTCTTGTTCCGTTTTATTCCGTGCCTTCCGTGTATTCGGTGGTTCTTGCTCGTAAGATAACCACGGAATACACGGAAAACACGGAGAAGACACGGACAAGAAAAGCAAAAATCAATGATTGCACGGTGTCGCTTACTCCCCACCGGCGTTAATTCAAACTGACCCACTACCTGATTTGCCCCAAAGTTCCGTGTTAGGGCAAAAAATGCTAGACTTTCGCTTTGGTTTTCGAGTCAGATGAGCATTATCTCAAGAAGTATTTCAGCCCTCGGTAAACTTGCCGTCGTCGCGGTGCTTCTCGCAGCATTTTTTAG
>JANMUW010000113.1:0-2470 GCA_031392105.1 Acidobacteriota bacterium
GACACCCGCTGTGATATACGATTACGAAATCGTTAAGACATATCCGCATGACCCGAAGGCCTTCACTCAGGGACTGGAATTCCATGACGGCGTACTCTACGAAGGCACTGGCGGCAAGAATGACGATAATTTCTTTTCGAGCCTTCGGAAAGTCGATTTCGAGACCGGGAAAGTTTTGCAGAAGCACGATCTCGCACGCGAATATTTTGGCGAAGGCATAACGATCCTCGGCGATAAGATTTTCCAGCTGACGTGGCGCGAGATGACCGCGTTCGAATACGACCTCAAGGATTTCAAGCTGCTTCGCGAATTGCGTTACTCGGGCGAGGGCTGGGGACTGACGAATGACGGCACCAACCTGATCATGAGCGATGGGACGCATGTCCTCCGTTTCGTCAATCCGCAAGATTTCAAAACGGTCCGGACGATCGTCGTAAACGACGAGAAAGGAAAGCCCGTGATGGAGCTAAACGAGCTGGAGTTCGTGAAAGGTGAGATCTGGGCCAACATCTGGCAAAGCGGATGGATCATGCGGATCGATCCGGCGACGGGAAAGCTTCTCGGCCGAATTGATTTGAACAAGCTCGCAGATGAAGTCCAGGACAAAAACCGCAGCGCGGATGTTCTGAATGGTATTGCATATGACCCGACCGGCGACCGGCTGTTCATTACGGGAAAGCTATGGCCGACGCTATTTGAGATCAAGGTGAACCCGCGATGACCCCGGATGAGACGTACATGCGGATCGCGATCCGGCTCGCACAGCAGAGCGTGGACGAGAATCTAGGCGGTCCGTTTGGTTGCGTGATCGTGAGGGACGGGCGAATCGTCGGCGAAGGGTTCAATCAGGTGACTACGACGAATGATCCGACGGCCCATGCCGAGATCGTGGCAATAAGAAATGCCTGCCAGAATCTGGGTTCGTTTCAACTCGACGGATGTACGGTCTATACGTCGTGCAAACCCTGCCCGATGTGCCTTGGGGCGATCTATTGGTCCCGGCCCGCAGGAATTTTTATCGCAGCGACTCGAGAAGATGCTGCGGCTGCCGGGTTCGACGACGAAATGTTTTACAGCGAGTTCTTCAAACCGAACGAGCAACGGATTCTGAAGCTGAGAAGTCTTCTCCGTTCGGAATCGCAAAAGGTCTTTCGAAGCTGGGTCGCGAAGCCTGATAAGGTTGAGTATTAATTTTGCCTGCGAAGTACGCGAAACCGCGCGAAACGAGGATTTTCATTCTTTTTCATTTTCGCGTCATTTCGCTTATTTCGCGGGCAAGACAAGCGAATGTCGAACATCTACTTTTACATGCTGCTCGCACTTGCCGCGGGCGCGATGATGCCTACGCAAGCGGCGACGAACAACAAGATGGCGATCATCGTCGACAGCCCGATCTTGTCGGCGTTCATCTCGTTCATCGTCGGGACAGTAGCTCTATTCGCATACGTTCTGATATCGGGCGTGCCGCTTGGAAATCTCGTGTCGGCGAAAGAGGCTCCGGCGATAGCATGGATCGGCGGTCTGCTCGGGGCATTTTTCGTTACCGCCACTGTGATGCTCATGCCCCGGCTCGGTGTGGCGACAGCTTTTAGCCTGATCATCGCCGGTCAGATGATCGTGACGCTGATCATCGACCACTTCGGACTGCTGGGTGTGCCAGTGAGAGAAGTAAGCCTTACCCGCATCGGTGGAATTTTGTTGATATCTGCCGGAGTCGTGCTTATAAGGAGATTTTGAACCGCTGAGACGCAGAGTGCTTGAAAAGGTGGTCCTAGAGCGATAACTGTATCTGGCTCTAATCCCTGTCCTCTACATCACGGCGTCCCTGCGGTGAAATGAATTCTGTGATCCAGTTCATCCTCAACAACGAAGACATTACGACCGATCTGCACTCCGGCACGACCGTGCTCGATTTCGTTCGTTACCGAAAAAATCTAAAAGGGACGAAGATCGGATGTCGCGAAGGTGATTGCGGCGCGTGCACGATCCTTGTCGGCGAACTGCTCGATGGCAAGGTCCGTTACCGCTCGATGACATCGTGTCTGATGCCGCTCGCCAACGCCGCGGGCAAGCATATCGTTACGGTCGAAGGAATCAATCCAACGGACGGCTCCCTAACACCTGTGCAGCAGGCAATGGTTGACGAGAGCGGAACGCAGTGCGGCTTCTGCACGGTAGGATTCGTGATGTCGCTGACCGGATTCTGTATCGATGACACCGATAAGACACCGGAGATGGCTATCTCGTCGATCGACGGTAACATCTGCCGGTGTACGGGGTATAAGTCGATCGAACGAGCAGCGTGCCAATTAAATGAGCAAGCGCGAAGCTCCCCTCCGTACGAAGGAGGGGTGGCCGAGGCTTTGCGAGGCCGGGGTGGTTCTTTATCGCAGGCCACTCAGAGCGCAATTGTACCCGGGTATTTCGCGGATATTGCCCGCAGGCTAGGTGAGCTTCATTTTCGCGAGTT
>JANMUW010000129.1:0-14313 GCA_031392105.1 Acidobacteriota bacterium
TGATAGAGCTGACCGACGCTCAAAAGGTGTGAATTTGGGTGAGCGGCCAGTAACGAAACCAGACGCGCCCCTTGATATCATCGCGCATGATCGGGCCAAAAGCGCGGCTATCGTTGCTGTTGCCCCGATTGTCACCTAAGACAAAATATTCGTTTTCTGGAATTACAAGTGGCCCGAAATTACTTTCGTTCGATCTTTGCTGTTCAAAAGGTTCGTCCAGCAGAGTATCGTTAACAAAAAACTGACCTCCTCGTATCTCGACCTTCTCATTAGGCAGGCCCATGACGCGTTTGTAATGAAAGAGATCGGATGAAACCTTAAACGCGATGATATCGAACCTAGCGACGGCTTTGTCTTGTTCATAAGCCCGTCGGTCGATGACAAGATTGTCACCGTCGCTAATTGTTGGTGACATTCCCATGCCCTCTGCCCTTACCGTCTTCAAGTTCTGCGCAATACCACACGTGACCGCAAAGAAGCAGAAAATGCCGACTATCGAAATTCGAATTCGCATTTTATAACCCAAGGTCGCGCACGACCACCAAGGTGTCGAGGAACTGTCGCATCTTGACGATCTTCCCGTCCCGAAACTCCCACGCATGTGCGAATGGAATCGACATGCTCTTACCCGTCTTAAGATATTTTCCCGAATAAGTGCCGAATGAAACAACATTGCCGTCGCCACCGTCGACAATCTTGTCGGGAACCACCGAGAATCCTTCCCATTCCGTGACGAACTTCATGAACACGTTTTCGAGGATCGCGTTCGGCCCCGAGTATGTTCCGCCATACATAAAACCTTCAGCTTCGTTCCACTCTATGTTCTCGTCCATCGCTCCGAGAACTGTAGGTACATCACCCTTCGCAAAGGCATCGTACAAACCGCTGATTATTTCGCCGTTGGTCATGATTTCCTATTTGCAGTCGTCGAGGATTTGATCCACTTTCTCCGTCGTCAGATCCTCGTGATAATCGAACCCGATCTGCATCATCGGTGCCGTGCCGCAGCTTCCGAGGCATTCGACCATCGTGACGGTGAACTTCTCGTCTGCAGTAGTTTCGCCCGGATGGATACCAAGCCTTGAGCAGATGTGATCGGTGATGTCCGGCTCGCCCATGATCCTGCACGAAAGAGTCTTGCAGATCTGGATGTGATGACGGCCAACGGGCCGCAGATTGAACATCGAGTAGAACGTTGCCGTCTCCCAGACGTCCGTTACTTCGAGCTGCAAAAACTTCGCCAGGAAATTGACGCCCGGGTTGTCGATCCATCCACGCTCGCGCTGCACAAGCATCAGCAGCGGTATGAGCGCCGAACGCTTTCGCTCAGCGGGATACTTCGCGAGATGCGAGTTCATCTCGGCCAGGATCTCCGGCGAGAACTCCGCCACCGCGTCCGTCTTGATGATCTTGTCTGTGTAACTTGTCGGTGTAGCTGCAGCCATCTTAATTAGCTTTGCCTTCGAGGATGTCGACCCGGCCTTCCACGCTCGTGATTCTTTCGGTATCTTTCATTGCCTGGCCCGCGACGTCTTGAAACTGACCGCTAAGAACGTCGACCTTCCCATCGAGACGGTCCACTTTTCCTCCGACACGGTCCATTTTTGTCTCAAGATCTCGAACGTCGGTTTTTACATCTTTCATGTCGGCCGCGAGACTATCTACCTTCACGATAACGGTCTTCAAAAGCCGTAGCATTTCGGCCATATTATTCTCTTGAGGCATTGTGGAAGTCCTCCCGAATTAATTTTTCTATCTACCTATCAATCTCACCCAACACTATATCCAAGCTGCCAATTATCGCGACGACGTCGGCGATCATTTCGCCTTCGCACATAATTGGCAAGGCCGATAGATTTACAAAGCTCGGTCCGCGGAAATGAACGCGATCCGGTTTCGGGCCGCCGTTCGATTTCATGTAAACGCCCAGCTCGCCCTTCGACGCCTCGATCGGCATATAAACTTCACCGGGAGGAATATTGAATCCCTCGGCTACGATCAAAAAGTGGTGGATCAGCGAATCCATATGCTTTCGCATATCGTCGCGGTCGGGAAGAACTACCTTCGGCGCATCGGCTTTAATCGGTCCGGGTTTTAATCTTTCGAGCGCCTGGCGGACGATCTTGTGCGACTCGTAAAGCTCTCGCATGCGAACGCGGAATCGAGCCCACACGTCGCCGTCAGTCTCGATCGGCACGTTGAAATCGTAAGTTTCGTAGCCCGTGTATGGATTGTCGCGACGCAAGTCTAGATCGACACCGCTCCCGCGAAGGCACGGGCCGGTCAATCCCCAGTCGATCGCGTCTTCGCGCGAGATTCCGCCGACGCCTTTCGTGCGGCTCTGCCAGATCGTGTTTCCCGTTGCAAGCGTTTCAAACGTATTGAGTGCATCGGGGAAGTCAGCCGAAAATTGTTTGCACCGTCGTTCAAATCCGGCGGGCAAGTCCATCATCAGGCCGCCGATTCGAAAATAGCTCGGCGTCATTCGTCCACCTGAGGCGGCTTCGATAAGATTTAGAATCTTCTCGCGCTCCTTAAAGCAGAAAAAGAATATGCTCATTGCGCCGAGATCCAGCGCACTCGTCCCGAGCCAGACCATGTGTGAAGCAATGCGTTGGAGTTCGCACATCAGAACGCGGATCACCTTTGCTCGCTCTGGAATTTCGAGGTCGAGCAGCTTCTCCGCAGCCATCACATACGCAAGGTTGTTTCCGAGCGGATTGAGGTAATCCATCCGATCGGTGATGACGATGCCTTGCTGATACTTTTTGTACTCGAAGAGCTTCTCCATGCCAGTGTGGAGATACCCAATGTCGGGAATCGCTTTAATGACGAGTTCGCCATCGAGACGCAGGTCGAGCCGGAGCACGCCATGCGTCGACGGATGCTGCGGTCCCATCGAAAGAGTCATCTGCGACTCGAGCGATTGATCGAGAACATCGAGGCCGGGAATATTTTCTACTGCAGTACTCATCTTTAAGTGACGAGTGACAAGTGACGAGTGACAAGGGGATCTCGTCCCTTGTCACCCGTCACTCGTCACTAATTCATACTGTACGGCTCGTAGCCGCGCAGCGGGTAATCTTTTCTCAACGCGTGACCGTCAAAATCGCTCGGCAACAAGATACGTCGCAAATCGGGATGGCCATCGAAGATAATTCCCAATAGATCGAATGTTTCACGCTCGTGCCAATCCGCGGTTTTCCAGAGCGTCGTGACGGTCGCAACGTGCGGGTCATCCTCGCTCAATAGCACCTTCAGCCTCAGTCGATTGTGATGTTTAGTCGAAAAGAGATGGTAATTGACTTCAAAACGTGGATCCTCTTCGGGTCCGCGATCGCCGCCGCAAAGATCGGCCAGCATATCGAAGTCATGTTCGTTCTTTAGAAAGGAGCAAGCGTCAACGATCGACTCACGCGGTACTAACACTGTCACCTCACCGTGGCCCTCGACGACTTCGGACACCCAATCGCCGTTCTTTGCTTTTAATCTATCGACAAACTCCCGAAGCTTTTCGGTCATAAACTCGTTTATATACATCGCAGAGACGCTGAGTCGCAGAGTTCGCAATAATTAATGCTCTGCGTCTCGGCGTCTCTGTGGTAAAGACTTCCTTACGAAGATCGCCTTTTTTCGTGGCGCGATGGGATCGTGTACGGCCGCGAAACCTGATGTTGGGCGACTTCGATCTCAGTCTCACGTTCGAGCGCCGTTCCCTCGGTCACGGGCAGTGTTCCGGGCACGATCGAGACGCGCGATTCGGGTTCGAAGGTGTCGCGGCGGTCCTTTACCGATTCCTTCATGATCTTGTCCTGGAGCATCATGATCGCATGCACAAGCATTTCGGGACGCGGCGGACAGCCCGGAACGTAAATGTCCACCGGTACTATCTTGTCGACTCCCTGGACGATCGCGTAATTGTCGAATACACCGCCCGATGTCGCACACGCACCCATCGAAATAACCCATTTCGGCTCGGGCATCTGGTCGTAAATTCGTCTCAGTACCGGAGCCATCTTTCGCGAGACCCGGCCGGAAACGATCATCACGTCCGCTTGCCTGGGCGAAGCCCGGAACGTCTCTGCTCCAAATCTGGAAAGATCGTTGCGAGCCGACACCGTATTCATCATCTCGATGGCGCAGCATGCGAGGCCGAAGGTCGCGGGCCAGAGGCTACTCTTACGGGCCCAGTTGACGACGGCATCCAGCTTGACGGTTACCACGTCCGGCAACGATTCAAATAAATTATTTTCTAGACCCATCTTTCGATTTTGGATTTTAGATTTTGGATTTTGGATTGTCGAAAGAGCCGAGGTCCAAGTCCTTGTCCAAAATCTATGCGGCAATCCTCGCCGGCTGCGTCTGTTCCCGACGCTTCTTCGCCATTAGCTTGGCTTCTTCCCGTGCCTCGGCTCGGGCCTGCAGGCCCCAATCGAATGTCCCCTTCTTCCAAACGTATATGTAGCCGACGACCAATGTTCCAAGAAAAACCAGGATCTCGATAAAGGCTATCGTTCCGAATGCGATCCCGCTGCCTTTCTCGGCGGCGAGTAGACTCTTAAACGCAACGGCGAATGGGATAATGAACAGGACTTCAATATCGAACAGAAGGAAAATAACGGCGACACTGTAAAACTTGATAGAGAAGCGGTCACGCGCTCCGCCAACCGGGTCTTTGCCGCACTCGTATGGCATTAGTTTCGTCGCGGTACGCTTGCGGGGCCCGATCAGTTGTGTGACCAAAAGCTGGCTCGCCGCAAAACCGATCGCGACCAGGAACATTATCCCGATCGGGGCATACTCCATCAGATTGTGTTCAGCCATCAGCACCTCGAAGATCGATCGGAACCCGAGCCAATGCCCGGCATATCCGGAACGAGAACTAGGAATATCGGAACAAACTCAATCCTAAGTGAAGCGCATATGCGTGTCAAGGCGATGGTTATGGCTTCGCGACACAGTGAAAATCGGATGATTTCGCAAAATTCGGCTAACTTAAATCGTTGACCAAAAACGGTTAGCTGTGCTAAATTTCTAGTGGCGAACAGTTCCTTCTCGCCGCCATCCTGCCAAGCATTTCTTGACCGTTTACACCGTGATAACTGGGTACAATACAGACGTCGAATTCGAAGGGGTAACTTATCACGTTCAAACCGAAGACAAAGGTTTGGCGAAGCCTGTCATTATGTCCCTCGTCTATGATCGAGGAACCATCCTCGCGAGCAAGCGTTTACCGTACGACGACCTGCTCGAAGGCGATTTCGACGAAGAGATCCTCGAAGCTCGACTCCAACGCCAGCATAAACTGATCTGCGCCGCGATACAGGCTGGCCGGATCGAAGATCTGCGGCAAATGTCGCTGCGCGAATCTGTTGCCGCAGCCGACGCAAGCAAACCCGTGTTTGTCGACCCTGTGCCCGTGAACGGCAATGCGAAGACAAACGGTGACGTCGTAGACGAGTTCGAAGAGCTTTTCATGCCGATTCCCAAACCCCGGTTTGGCGGCATCCTGGACGTTCCGATCCCGAGCTCCGCTGTTGAGGCTATAGCCCGGCCGACAACTACTCTCTCGGCTGACGACGTGCTTTTACCCGCCGAGGCGGTTGAGATCGTAAGCGAGATGCTCGGCCATGACCGGCCGGTAAACACCAAATTGAGTATCGAGTTGCTTGGTGAAGCGAAGTTCAAAGGTGGAGAGCGAAAGAGCGTGACGTTTATGGTCTGTCGCGGAACTGACCGGATGGTCGTAGGGACAGCGCAGGTGATGGTGAAGATACTCGGATCGAGTTTCAGGCCGCTCATATTTCACGCGTCGACAGATGAGAACGGCCTTGCAAGGGTGAATCTGCAACTGCCGAATTTTAATTCGGGACGAGCCGCGTTGCTGGCAAGAGCTGTCAGCGAGGGCGAAGAGGTCGAGCTGCGGCGAGCGATCACGCACGGGTGAGATTTGAATGAGCTCTCCTGTTGAGCGAGAATCGTAACAGGATGAAGATCAGGATCAACGGGGAAATCAAAGAGCTTGAACAGGAGGTTAATCTTAGCCGGCTGATCGAGCTTTTTTCACTACCGTCGCGGCGGATCGCGGTCGAGTTGAACCGCGAGGTCGTTCGAAAGAAGGATTGGGAAAATGTCATCGTTAAGGACGCGGACCGGATTGAGATCGTCCATTTCGTCGGTGGTGGTTGAGCCAGTAAGAAACTATTCAGACAAACTGAAAACTAAAAGCTGAAAACTGAAAACGAAACCACGCGCCGTGTTCAGTTTTCAGCTTTTAGTTTTCAGTTTGTTCGAAGGAGTGCCCGCGAGTAGGTTCACGCAGGCCAGCCTTTGCGTTCTTTGCGCCTTTGCGTGAAAATCGAACTCTGTTATGGCGGATGTTTTTGAATTAGCAGGGAAGTCATTCAACTCGCGTCTCATTATCGGCACCGGTAAATATCGCTCGTTCGAAGAAATGAAGGCCGCTCATATGGCGTCCGGAGCCGAGATGGTTACGGTCGCCGTCAACCGTGTGCCGCTCGATCGAAAGACCGAATCGTTTCTGGATCATCTCGATCCAAAGATGCACATCCTGCCGAACACGGCCGGATGTTACGATGCGGATCATGCGATAAGGACGGCACGTCTGGCGCGGGAAGCTCTTGAGACCGATTGGGTAAAGCTTGAAGTGATCGGCGATCAGGTGACGCTGCTTCCCGACAACGAGCAGACACTCGAGGCCGCTCGTGTTCTTGTCAAAGAAGG
This sequence comes from Acidobacteriota bacterium, assembly GCA_031392105.1. Lineage (GTDB taxonomy): Bacteria > Acidobacteriota > Blastocatellia > Pyrinomonadales > Pyrinomonadaceae > OLB17. Next base: position 6,745 of record JANMUW010000129.1, read on the forward strand.
ATTCATCGTCCTGCCATATTTCACTGACGATCTGATCATGGCGAAGAAGCTCCTCGATGCTGGATGTCCCGCCGTAATGCCGCTCGCGGCGCCGATCGGATCCGGGATGGGCGTGCAGAATCCGTCGAATCTTCGAATCATGCGCGAGCAATTGCCGGATGCGACGATCATTGTCGACGCGGGCGTCGGCGTGCCGTCCGATGCGGCGATCGCGATGGAGCTTGGTGCCGACGCAATATTAATGAACACCGCGATCGCTGAAGCGGGTGATGCGGCGCAGATGGCAACCGCGATGAAGCTCGCAGTTCAAGCAGGCCGGATGGCTTACATGTCGGGCCGAATGCCGAAACGGCTTTATGCGTCAGCCTCAAGCCCGATCCAGGGAGCGATCAAGTAGGACGGACTGTTGGTCCGTCCATCCGACAATGAAAGTCAATATTCTGTTTTTCGGAGCCACGGCGGACCTGATCGGTTCTCGAAGAGTTGAGACAACTGTTAAAGAATCAGTTTCTGCGCGTGATCTCATCGATCAACTCCACGCAGACTATCCCATCCTAAAAGACCGCACTCTCCTGTTCGCCGTTAACGAAGAATACGTACCGGAAAATACTCCGCTGAATAATGGAGACGAGCTTGCGATATTCACACCTGTCTCAGGCGGCTGATCGAAATGGATTTCTTCGAACTCACAACAGATCCGATCGACATCACGGGCGTGGCAAGACGCGTCGTTCCACCTGAATGTGGTGCGACGGTCACTCTCGACGGCTACGTCCGCAAGTTCACAAAAGGCCGCGAGACGCTACATCTTTTTTACGAAGCCTACGAGCCGATGGCGTTGAAGGAAATGCAGAAGCTGATCGATCAGGCGAAGCGCGATTTTGAGATCTCGAATGTCGGAATCGTTCACCGGCTGGGAAAGCTTGAGATCGGTGAGACGAGTGTTGTCATCTCCGTCGCATCCCCGCATCGAAGAGCGGCGTTCGCCGCATGCGAATGGCTGATCAAAGAGCTCAAACGAACAGTGCCAATCTGGAAAAAGGAAGTTTATGCGGATGGGGAAGTTTGGGTTGAGGGTGAGTCTGAGCCTCCCGTCGTTACGCGATGCAACGCCGAACTGTAGAACGCTCAGTTCCGCGCCTTTTCCGCGTATTCAGTGGGTTGGTTTTCCGCGGCGAACCACGGAAAACTGGAAGCAAACAAGGAAAAAGGGCTTGGCAGATTACTAACTTGAGCCGCCCGCCACCACAGGTGCTTCTGGCGTACTGAGCGACGCTTTCGCACGGTCAACCGCGTCATCGAACAACGTCTCTAGCGGCGCATTTGAGCCGCGAAGTCCGGCAACAACTTTCTCACCCCACTCAACGTACTCGCGCCTCCGTGTCAGATCCCAGTCATGCGGTGGATTGGCGGTGACGTCGTGAATGTTGCTGATCTTGTCAGCAAGCTTTATAGGTTTCGCGCCTTGCGAAAGATGCGGAGCATGCTCGATCTGCAGACGCTTTCGCTCCGCTTTCGGCAAAGATTTGTCGTCGGTAAGCTCGCGCACATATCCAGCTACAACCGGTCCGAATTTACTTTCGATCTCGTCGAAAGTCGCGTCGGTGTCTTCGACTGTGTCGTGAAGCAACGCCGCGACGATCATTTCAGGATCATCGATGGCTCCAACATTTGTCAGAAGGTTCGCCACCTCGATCGGGTGATTTATGTACGGCTCGCCGTTACTGCCTTTGCGTTTTTGATCTTTGTGCTTCTCCGCCGCGAAGGATGCTGCGTGGAGGATCTTTGGAAATGGGTTCATCAAATTAACTATGAACTGTGAATTAGGAATTGTGAACTGCGATCCTTAAAAGGTGAGCTCAAAGCTCATAGTTCATAGCTCATAGTTCATAGCTCATAGCTCATAGTCACTTTATGACTTCGATCGTTAAAGTCTGCTGGCCCGTTATCAAAAATTCGGCGGGCGGCAGAGCGAGCTCATTGACGATCGTTTGAACCGCCGGCTTGACGCCGCCTACAGTTCGATCGTTGTTCAATGTCGCAAGAACGGATGGCGGGAGATTCGGCATTTCACTCGAGCCGATGATCGCTCCATTCGTCGTTCGGAAAGTTTGCAGATAGAGACGATCAGGCAGCTTCAGTTTATTGATCGTCGCAACTAGATCACTCAGATCACGTGGAACAAAGTGCTGTATCGCCGAATTCTGCTGGATCTCTCTGCCGTCGGCGACCGTGATCGAGAAGAGCCCAGAAGGCGTATCAACTGGGATTGTCACCGGAATTCTTTGGACGAATACCTTTCCTGAGTTCGTTCGGGCGAAAGCCTGAACTTCGACAGTCTCGCCGGCCTTAACCTGCATTCGGTCGATGGACATTCTATCGAGGACCGCGGTTTTGCTTCCGTCGGTCGATGTGAGATTAAGAGTGATGCCACTGATCTCGAGATCATCGAAACGGCTCTTCATCAACGCAGCGACTGGAGCCGCGACTGACGCAGCCGCGAACTGAGTCGCCTGACCGCCCGCAAATCGACGGTCGAGCTTGATAGGCCGCTGTCCTTTTACTGTGATCTCACCGTCGATCTGTACGGTCGTATCACCGATAGTCCTTTCCTGGGCTACCGCCGTATTGTAGATCGCGATATTCAGGAGAAGCGGTGTAAGAAAATCGTCTTTCGCTACTTCAAAATTGATGACTTCTGTTTGTCCGCGGCTGGACGTCATATTGATCCGGACCGGGATCATTTTTGGCGCCTGGCCAAGTTTGCCGAACACACCGGTCGCGCGGTCCTGGGTCATCGTCCCGACCATTGAATCCGGAACAGCTAGCTTGAATGAGTTATTGACGCTCGGGATGACGGTAACGACGTGCGACTCGGCCATCGGAAGATCCGACGTTCCGAGACTCAAGAATGGGTGGCCGAAAGCATAGATCTTGTCACCATCCCGCCACGTAACCGTTCCGGCGGCCGCTAGGCTGTAATCGCCACGTGTCAGCTGCATCGAAACCGAATCGCCGCCGACAAGCGTCGTCGCGTCCGACTTTTTCATCGGAGAGATCGGAGCCGCGGCGCCGATTGCAGATACAGGTACCAGTCCTGCCTGCAGCAACTGAGGAGTGAACAGGTTCAGCGTGTCTTGGGAGAATCCGGTGAATGTCATCGGAGTCGCGATAGGTTGGAAGGATTGGCCGGCAACCGTCATCAAAAGTGAGTTGTTCGAAACACCCGCAAGTAATCCGCTTGCCGCTGATGGATTCTTCGGAAAGTTTGCCGTCCAGTTCGTCGACGCCAATTCAGCGAACGATACGGACTTCGGCTCCGAGGCCGTCATCTTGCCCGGTTCTTTCTTTTCGAAGATCGCGATCATCTGCTCGATGGGCGTGATCCCACAGATCGGTTCTTTCGAAAAGGGGAAGCTGTATGAAATTGCTCCAACCAATTTCCCATCGATATAAACCGGCGATCCGGACATTCCGGCGAAGACTGCCGTCCGATCGGCGCCGCCCCCGCTCAGCCTCCCGACGATCAGGTCCTGCTTCGGGCCGATCGCTCCGGGAACTATGCCAAGGATCTCAACATTGAACTCTTCCGGCTCGCTGCCGTGAAAGACGGTGCGGGCTTTGCCGTGCATACCTTCTTTCAATTGCGACAAAGGGAAAAAATTCGACGATGGGGTTTCGCTCGCGGAGGTGCCGTGTACAGCCGGCGATTGAGCGGCATTGCTCAGTGAAAACGCAATAACTACAAGGATAAATGCCGAAAATTGATGTTTTAACATTTTCAAAAATATCTTCCCCATCGATGCCGGATATGGTAACATTTTGACTGGCATATCAGAAGCCTTTTTCCTTCGGGCTTCACTTAAGAATCCCTTCATCTTTCCTTAGTTGCTTCAATTCAAAAATCGTTTTATATGGCAAAGAGTATTCGCCTTCTCAAAAGCTTTTCGCGTTTGTTATTTCCCGTGGTCTTTCTGCTCGTCGTGGCGGTCGCCGCCGCGTCGATCTGGCTCGTGCACGAGACCGCTCATCCGGTGAGCGCCGCCTATCTTGTCACACCGGAAGTATATGGAATGTTGAGTGCCCGCGGTGCGCAAGTGACCGATGAAAATTGGGTAAACAAGGATGGCACGTCCGCCCGCGGTTGGCTGCTGCGCGGAGCGCAAGACGCCCCGGCTGTGATACTGCTCCACAAGTATGGTGCAAACCGGTCGCACGTCTTGAATCTCGGCGTAAAGCTGAACGAGGCGACAAATTTTACGATCCTGATGCCGGACCAAAGGGGACACGGACAGAACCCCTCGGTGAAGTACACATCGTTCGGCGGCTGCGAAGCTGACGACACGACCGCGGCGATCGAGTATCTTCGCAATTTGAAAACGCCCGAGCTGTTTCCACTTGTCGGCAAAGAGATCGGGCTCTACGGCCTTGAGATGGGATCGCTGGCCGCGATCGCGGCCGCGACCAAGGACAGCAGCGTAATAGCGCTCGCACTCGATTCGGTACCTCTGAATGCGAACAGTATGCTCGCCTCAACGGTGGAGAGCCGGTTCCCATTCGGGAGCGTGGTTACCGCGGAGTTCGCCAAGCTTGGAACCCACCCTTATTTTTTTGAAGGATGCTTCCAAAGGGAATCGTCTTGTGATATGGCGCAGACCCTCGCGGGAAGAAAGGTTCTCTTGCTGGCCGGTCTCGATGCCCCGAACTTCCAGGATTCTACTTCAAAGCTGAGCAAATGTTTTCCGGGGAACTCGATGGTCGAATCTAAAACCGATCTCAGCCCGTCGGGCTTTAGCATTATCAACGCCTCGATAGAGCTTTCAGAAAGCTACGATCAACGTGTGATCGACTTCTTTCGACAATCGCTGGGCCCGCTGCCGCCGGTTATGTGAGCGGCTCATTACAAATCGATCTCCTTCTTGGAATGGCCGTTCGTTTGAGCGGCCTTTACCGTTTCGGCATTGTCCTCCATCTTATCGACGGCTTGCACAAGAATGCCGCGAAGTTTCGTGAGTCGTTCGCTCGTCGACGTCATCTCGATCATTTTGTACTTGATGTCGTCGTCGAGATTGAACGCGGCCGTTACCAGGAACGACAACTGTTCCGGCTCAGTTTTTGGTATCTCGGGAAAACTGCCGCGATTTCCGCTCAGCTTGAACGCGGCTTTTGCGATCCGCTCGAACAGTTCAAAGACTTCATCCGCGACGGGTTTTAGCACATCGTCGGTTTCCTTTTCATCTTCAAAGAACTCGATCGCTCCGCTGAGATAAGGGGTTCCCTCGTCGATATATTCCAGCAGACGATATCGGATGACGCCCGACGTGATGATGTTCGAACGGCCGTCCGGAAGCAGATTTGTCTCTCGCACTTCGGCGGCACATCCAACACTTCCGATCGTCGGCCGATCGGGGAACGTTTCTTCTTGCTCAAAAAACATGACGCCGAACAGATTTCTGCGCAGCTCGATGTCGGTCAACATCTGGCGGTAACGCGGTTCGAAAATATGAAGGGGCAGGATCTCGTTTGGCAAAAGGACAAGCGGCAGCGGAAACAGCGGAAGCTGATTGATACCTACGACCTTTTCGGAAGCTTCCGACATAATTGGTCAGGGCCACGCCCAGCGGACGGTGGTGAGGTTAATCAAATCGAATCTTAACTTGAGCTACTCGTTACAACGGGCGGGACCGACAACATCTGTGAAATGAACTCGGCGATCTGCGCCGGCTCTTCGCCTCCGAGCGCGAGCCGTTTGGCTCCAATGACCGCATCGGAAATACTGTCCGCCCTCGTCTTGAACCGGTTGTCCCGCATGACTAGATCTTCAACTACGCGACGCTCGAGTCGTTCCCGACCGGCATCCTCCGGCAGGTCGGCGGCGACAGCATATTCCACCGGCACCGAAATATTTTTCAGACGAATGTGAAGCGCTCCGGTGATCTTTTGCGCGTCGGTGCGGATCCTTTTCGACTCGATCAGTGAGTTCGGAATTCCGAGTTGTCCGCGAAGTGTGATCTCGATTATCGGTGCGACGTCCTCCGTTACGTGAGCGTCTCGTTTTACCTTTTCCAGGAGATCGCGCGTCAGCTCTTTCGCGTCAGCATATCCATCGACGTCGAACGACATCCGTTGGAACGGGCGCTGGTGATAATCCTGGATATGTTGAGCAGCGACGTGATTCGCATCGTCCACCTCGACAAGAAAGACGCCTCGAGTCTCACGATACTCCGAGATGTTCGTCACTTCGATTGACCCGGGATTGAATGCCCAGTTGTCGATCTCGTAATGCATGTGCGTGTGACCGAGACCGACGTAATCGGTAACGGACTTCAATTCAGAAAGTGCGGTGATCGATAGAGCAGGGAGCGGATGAGTTTGGTGTCCTTCGACATCCGTATGAAGCAGCAGCATGTGAAACGCTCCTTCACGACGATTCTCTTTGATCGCGTCGATGAGCATCGGTATCGCCCAGTTAGCCGAGGCTCCGTACCAGTGCGAGCCGAAGATCCGCGCCCTGCCGATGTCGATAAACCCACCTCGTCCGTCTTCCCACGGCGTGTAAGCTATTCGGCCGTTCTCGTTCGTCGGCTCGAGGAGGTAAAGCAAATTCCAATTTGCCAGCGAACGAAGCCAGCTATATTCGCTGTCGGTATGTTTTTGGTCGTGATTTCCTTCGATACTAACGATCGGGATGCCGGCGTCTTTGAGCAGGCTTAGTCCGACCATCGCGTAGTTCATCGTCTCAGGTGGAACATTTCTCTTGTGAAAGAAATCGCCGCACATGATGACGAAATCGACTTTCTCTCCGATCGCGTACTTCTGCAATATGTCGATCCACGCATCGAAAAAATCGCGCGGGCTTTCGGGCAGCTGATACCGTGTGCAGCCCAGATGCACGTCCGAAATATGCAGGAACTTCATTGGTGAAATCTTATCACACGGGATGATGCCGATTTCCGCCGAACCAGTTAATTCGGACCGGTGATGCTCTCGCCGCGAAAGAACGCAGCGGTGGCTCGGAACGCGCGACGCAATCGCCGAATAACTTTTGGAAAGAACCAGAGAAAGAAGATCGTGAAAATGATGAGTACGATCGCGATGATTATTGGAGCGAAGACCGCGAGGAGAGTTCCAACAAATGCGATCACGTCTTCGACGATAGATAGGATCCAATTCGAGACCGGCTCCGGCGAGAAGTTCGCCCCGGCACGCAACGCTGCTTTTGTTCCGTGCGATGAGAATGCGAGTCCGCCGCCGATCAACGCCGCCGGGATGTAAATGCTCGGATCAAGTTGGTCCGTCGCCGCGTACGCGACGATCACGCCGGCCGGAACGCGGATGAATGTGTGAACGACATCCCATACGCTGTCGAGATAGGGGATTTTGTCGGCGAAGAATTCGACCAGATAAAGAAAGCCGGCGACTCCGATGATCCACCAGTTATCGAGCACGTCGAGTCCACCCGGAAGCTTTGCCCAGCTGAATTTTTGCAGCAAGCCGAGCACCGTCACGGTAGCGTAGAGATTTATACCGGAAGTCCACGCGGATCCGAGAGCCAAGCTTAAAGTTGAG
>JANMUW010000137.1:0-4261 GCA_031392105.1 Acidobacteriota bacterium
GCTCGGGCGGCCGGCGAAGATCACAGTCTATTCGCGTGACGAGGCGAAGCAGCATTACATGCGGCTCGACTACATGCACCGGAAGGCAGCGACCGACGATGTGATCTATCAGAATTCTCAGGATCTTTTGAGTTTCCGTATTGGCGACGTGCGCGATTATCCGGCACTTACCTCGGCTCTCCGCGACGCCGACATTGTTTTTCACGCCGCCGCCTTGAAACAGGTTCCGTCGTGCGAATACTTTCCGTTTGAAGCCGTCCAGACCAATATCGGCGGTGCGGCAAATCTGGTTCGTGCGATCCGCGAAAACGATCTCAAAGTAGAAAAGGTCATTGGGATATCCACGGACAAGGCATGCAAGCCGATCAACGTGATGGGAATGACAAAGGCTCTCCAGGAACGCGTCTTGATCGAAGCGAATCGCGACAGCAATGGAACGAGCTACATGTGCGTTCGGTATGGTAACGTGATCGCGTCGCGCGGATCGATCGTCCCGCTCTTTGTCGAGCAGGTTCAGAAAGGGGAAACGATCACCATCACGCTTCCCGAGATGACGAGGTTTTTGTTGAGTCTGGACCATGCCGTCGATACGGTCTTCGAAGCGTTGACGAAAGGGAAGCCGGGACAGACGTTCGTACCTAAGGTGAAGGCCGCGAATATCGTCGATCTCGCGAAGGCGATCATGGGAGATAAGGAAATTCCGATCACGTACACCGGCATCCGTCCCGGCGAAAAGGTCCACGAGATCATGGTTTCGGAAGAGGAGTGTTATCGCACAATCGAGCAAGGGGATTATTATGTGATCCTTCCCGTTTTGCCGGAGCTACGTGACGATGCCGACTTCGTTCAGGCGTTGGCGAACGAATATTCGTCGCGCGACGATAATATTTCGATCAGCGAACTTCGAGAGTTGCTTGCCTCAGCAAGTGACGAGATCAAATTCTTTCTAGCCGCCGGAAAGTAACGCAATATTTATGAAGGTCATGACGATCTTCGGGACGCGTCCCGAAATAATCAGGCTCAGCCTGGTTATGAAAATTCTCGATCAGCACTGCGAACACGTAACCGTTCACACAGGGCAGAACTATGACGAGAGCCTGAGCGACATCTTCATCAAGGATCTGGAAGTCAAAACCCCCGATATACATTTCGGCATCCGCTCGAATAGTTTTGGCGAGCAGATCGGACAGATATTAAGTAAGGCGGACGAAGCCCTTGCCGAGCATAAACCTGACAAAGTTCTTATCCTCGGTGACACAAATAGCGCCCTGTCGGCGATCGTTGCTGCCCGCCGCGGCATTCCGGTGTTTCACATGGAGGCGGGCAACCGATGTTTCGACGACCGCGTTCCCGAAGAAGTGAACCGTCGGATCGTGGATCATTCAAGCTCGATCCTGCTCCCGTACACCGAGCGCAGCCGGGAAAATTTAGTAGCTGAAGGAATCGAGCGGGAGCGGATCTACGTAACCGGGAACCCGATCAACGAGGTCCTCAACAATTTCGACGATCGGATCTCAAAGAGCAAGGTCTTAAAACAGATCCCTGCAAAACCCTTCGAGTACTTCCTGGTCACGCTCCATCGGGCTGAGAATGTGGATATTCCGGAACGGCTCGCAAAGATCTTCGATGCCTTTGAACAGATCGGTGAACAATTAGAGAAGCAGGTCCTGGTGAGCGTTCACCCGCGAACGCGCGAGAAGCTCAAGCAGTTCGACATTTCGCCGAACCCCAGAAGGATCCAATTACTTGAGCCGCTTGGGTTCTTTGATTTTGTTCACTTGGAAAAGAACTCGCTCGCAGTACTGACCGACAGCGGCACAGTTCAGGAAGAATGTTCGATTTTCGGTATCCCGAACATCACGCTCCGCGATGTGACCGAGCGGCCGGAGACCATCGAATGCGGTAGCAACATTCTAAGCGGTGCTGAGCCCGATACCATCGTTCAAGCAGTGAAGTTGGCTATCTCGCAACCGGCGTCATGGAATCCGCCACGCGAATATCTGGTCGAGAATGTCGCACAGACCGTCAGCAAGATCATCCTCGGTTATACAAATCTTAGAAAACACGTTTCCTGAGAATCCGTTCCACCCAAATGCAACGGAAGAAGATCATGGTTTTTTGTGATTACTATCTGCCCGGCTTTAAGAGCGGCGGCGGTATGTGGACCGTTGTAAATCTTGTCGACCGGTTTCAAGATCGCTACGATTTCTTTATTGTCACGCGCAACTATGACGGGAAGTCGGACCGGAAACCATACGATCAGGTTAAGACAGGAGAGTGGAATTCGGTCGGACCGGCGCAGGTTTTCTACCTGGACGAGAAACTGCTCAGTATTCCGTCGTTCACCGCGCTGATCGAGTACGTACGACCGGATGTCGTCTTCTTGAACAGTGTCTTTAGCACCCCGTCGATCACATTTCTCAGAAGCCGAAAGGGGCCGCCGATCTCGGCAATTCCGGTGATCGTTTCACCGTGCGGCGAACTCGCCGGTGCGGCGCTGAAACTTAAGGCCTTTAAGAAACGGTTGTTTCTCGCCTACGCGAAGCTCACCGGACTCTATCGAAACGTCATTTGGAGGGCATCTTTCGAAACAGACGCGATCGAGATCAAACGCGCTATCGGCGAGGACATCGAGATTATGTGCGCCCCGGACCTTCCACCAAAGTCGATCCTGCCTCGCTTCGACCTTTCGGAAAAGCCCGTCAAGACAAAAGGTGAGGTCCGTTTTGTTTTTGTGTCTCGTCTCGTGCGGAAAAAGAATCTACATTATTTTCTGGAGCGCCTTTCCGGCTGCAACGAAGGAAAGATCACCGTTGATATCATCGGGCCGATCGAGGACCCGGAATATTGGAAGGAGTGCGAGGAGGCTGCGAAGAAGCTACCGGCTAATGTAAAGGTGAATATCACCGGTCCGATGCGATACGAAGAAATCCTGGCGCGTCTGACGTCGGCACATATTTTCGTACTGCCAACTCTTAACGAGAATTTCGGTTACGTTTTTATCGAAGCTCTCGCGTGCGGCTGCCCGCTTCTCATTAGCGATCGAACCGCATGGAATAAAGTTGCCGACACGGGTTCGGGATGGGCCTTGCCGATAGAAGACCCGTCCGCCTGGGATGCAGCTATTCGAGAATGCGTCGAGATGGATCAGGAACAGTTTTCTCGAATGGCGTTTGCCGCTCGGAGCCATGCAACGGAGTGGCTCGAAGATCCTGACATTGAGGACGCGACAGCGAAACTTCTGGAGCGAGCGTCCCGGAAATGATGCAGAGCGGAGCCCAATCTGAAAAACAGCGCTTGTGGGTTGTCACGGAGTTGTACTATCCGGAAGATACTTCAACGGGCTACTATTTGACGCGGATCGCCGAAGGCCTCGCGTACGATTTCGATGTCAAGGCTCTTTGCGGTCAGCCGACTTATTCTGCTCGCGGGATCGTCGCTCCGAAACATGAGTTTCACAAGGGGGTTGAGATCTTTCGAGCGTCCGGCACTACGCTCGATAAGAACGTGATCCTATTCCGGCTGGTGAACATGCTGACACTCGGGCTTTCGGTTTTTTTCAAGGCACTCCGGAACTTCCGTCGTGGCGATAAAGTTCTTGTCGTCACTAACCCTCCGAGCATGCCATTTGTGGTTGCCCTTGCAGCTCTCGTGAGAGGTTCGGCGTACACGCTGCTGATCCACGATAATTATCCTGAGATCCTTATCGCCGCAGGAAAATCAACGGCGGGCTCACTCCTCGCAAGGACTATTTCATTTTTCAATCGGTGGCTTTATAAGTACGCTGCCAAGATAATTGTCGTCGGCCGGGATATGCATGACTTGTTGACGAGAAAGACCAAGGGTCTCGATATTCCAATAGTGACGATCCCGAACTGGGCCGAGCTGGAATCGGTCGCACCCTCGCCACGATCACAAAATGAGCTGCTGACGGAATTGGGTTTGAAGGACAAGTTTGTTTTTCTCTACGCAGGAAATCTCGGTCATCCGAATGACCTCGAGAGCATTGTCGAATGCGCAAACATGCTTCGCGATCGCACGGAATTGCATTTTATTTTTCTTGGTGCGGGCGTAAAGCGGAAATGGCTTGAAACTCGGGTGGAGCATCTTTCGCTCGAGAACATCACCGTTCTGGATCCGCGGCCTCGAAGTGAACAAGGCTTGTTCCTGAATGCCTGCGATGTAGCCTTGGTGTCGCTGGTAAAGAATATGGTCGGGGTGTCTATGCCAAGTCGCACCTACAACATTCTGGCAGCCGGCC
>JANMUW010000142.1:0-5413 GCA_031392105.1 Acidobacteriota bacterium
GAGTGCGACGATCTCGCCAACACCGGCTTTATCGACCGGATTCCGGTCGAGCCCTTCGAATACGAACAGCTCCTTGACGCGCGTTTTCTGGGTGGAGCCATCGATCTTTGCAACGATCACTTCCTGGTTCTTCGAAATTTCGCCCGAGAAAATACGGCCGATGGCGAGACGTCCGACAAACGGGTTGTAATCGATGTTGGCGACCAACAACTGCAGCGAATCTTTCCGGATCGCGTGCGGTGCCGGGATCGTTTCGAGTATCTGGTCGAATAACGGCTTAAGGTTTTTCGATTCGTCGGCGAGCTGCTTTTTCGCAATTCCGTCGCGCGATACCGCATACAGGATGGGAAACTCGATCTGCTGATCGTTCGCCCCGAGATCGATGAACAGGTCATAGATCTCGTCGACAACCTCTTCGGGCCGTGCGTCTTGCCGATCGATCTTGTTGACCAGTGCGATCGCGGGCAGTTTCAATTCGAGCGCCTTGCGCAAGACGAAACGAGTCTGCGGCAGACAGCCTTCGGCTGAATCGACGAGAAGGACTATCCCGTCGACCATTTTCAAAACGCGTTCAACCTCGCCACCGAAATCAGCGTGGCCAGGCGTGTCTACGATATTGATCTTGTAGTCGCCGTACCGAACTGAAGTGTTCTTCGCCATGATCGTGATGCCGCGTTCACGCTCGAGATCCATCGAGTCCATGACGCGTTCGACGACGGCTTCATTATCGCGATAGGTTCCCGACTGCTGGAGCATCGCGTCGACGAGCGTCGTCTTTCCGTGATCGACGTGGGCGATGATTGCTATGTTTCTAATCTTGTCTGTGCTTACCATTGTTATGATTCCCGGCCCGTAGGCAAACAAATATAATGACCGATTAGGCCAATAAACACAAAAGGCCGGACATTTCTGCCCGGCCCTCTGGATCAATTCGCGAAGTTTTTACCTGACGCGTTCCTTGTCGATGATCAGATTGTTGTTCACGCTAAACACGCCGGACACACCGTGGGCGAGGATGTTCATTGTGTTGTAATCGCCGCGATGCGAAACAAATCCCTCGAGTGAAACGTGTCCGCGGTCGACGATCAAACGCACCGACGGGCTGTTCGGCCAAAGGTATCTGCCTAATGCACCGCTGTTTGCCAGCGTTTCATACAGCCGGGTACGAATCGAATCGTCAAAGCCCCCGAGCGGGAGAACTTCGATATTGTTGACGACGTGACTCACGCCTACAACCTTCGCAACCGAGCGCTCAGCATCTTTACGATTGACAGCATTACGAACCTTGCCGGTAAGCGTAACCGTGTCACCGTTCACCTGATATCCGATCGCATCGAAGATCTCGTACCGCGGAAGCATCAGGATCTTCTTGCGCACCTTATCTTCAATCGCACGAGTCGAACCAGCAGACGTAAAACTCTGAGCGTACGCCGGAATAACCGACACGCTGGCCAGAAACAAACTTAGTAATAGAAAGCTTTTTATTAATTTCATGATTGGGCACCTTCCCATAAAACTTCGTCAAAATAATGACGTTAGTTAGACGGAGATCAGGCGGCGGTAGATGCCCGCTAAATCACGCAAAAGTCTGTAGAAATCGGGTTCAGATCCGGACCGGGCCAAGTTGTCTGATCGCCTCGTAGAGTACGACCCCGACGCTGGTTGCTAGATTGAGGCTGCGAACCTTAGGGTTTGGCATTGGTATGGTAAGGCAACTTTCCGGATCGCGTTCGAGAACATCTTTCGGCAGGCCGCGCGTTTCAGGCCCGAATACGAGGCAATCCCCTTCGCGAAAGCTCCACGTCGTATAAGGCGTTTTCGATTTGGTAGTGAAGTAGACGAAGCGGGAAGCGGGAAGAGAAGCGTGTAGATCACCGAGATCGACATGTCAATAAAACTAGAACTCGTCCCAGTAATCGAGTCCCGCCCGTTTCAGCGTGCGATCGTCCATCCGGAAACCTGTAACTCCGACAATATGCAGTTCGGTAAATGTGGCGGCACAAAGACGGGCGATGTTGCCTGTGTTGGGCGGGATCTCAGGCTCAAACAAGGCGACGTGAAGCATCAGGCAGCTTTTTCCTCTTCGGTCGCAATAAAATTCGAGGCGAACTGCTTCCACACAGCCTTTTGAAGGCCGGAATAATAACCAACGTTGGCGATAGCCGCGTTTCGTGCAGATTCGATCAGACTGTCGGTGAATTTTACATTTTGCTTTTCACTCAATCCGATTATGTAAAATGCGATGGTCTTTGCGTTTCGCTGGAGACAGAAGTTGTTACGAGCTTCCGGTCCGAAGAAGTGCGAGATCGAATTGGGGTTTCGAGGGTTCTCGGTTGGGTCCTCACTGGGCTGGACGGTTATGGCAAACTCGTCTTCTTCATCGACTATGGAGATCACCCGCACCCAGTCGTATTTTCCGCCACCGTACAATCCTATCCGAATAAAACATCCCACCGAGATCGGCTTGCCTTTGACCACCGAACCGGTTTCATCGAATAGCTCGTAGCTTGTTGCGCTCGAATTCTTGTTCCATTCGTTGATGTCGATCATCTCGGACTTGGTCGCCGCGAAGAAGGCTCTGCATTCGGTCTCATCGAGAAATACTCTTTTCGACACATTTACCGAAGTGTCGAGCTCGTCGGATGAATTAGCTGCCTTTAGCAGGTTTTCGATGGTCGGGGACTCATGCATTTCACGATTATAGTTTTTGCATCGGCAATAACCAATAAATACTTGCCGTGCATCCTTATTTTCGGCCATATCATCAATTAAAACGTACTTAGGCGGCACTTAACAATTGTGCTACAATCCGTGGTTCGTAAAACCTTACGCACACCGTCATAGGAGAAAATTAATCAGTGATTTTTCGTTTTAAGACCTCAGCGATAATTTTGATTGTTCTGCTGCTTGTACAGGTCTCTTTCGGGCAAACGCCGACGGATCCCAAGGACGAAAAGAAGCCGAACGTGGCCCCGAATGTTTCGACTAAGGAAGCAAAGCCGACGGATTCAAAGGACGTCAAGCAGGCCACCCCGGCCGTTTCAGCCAAAGATACCAAGAACGCGACGGCGGACCAGATCGTGGAATCGGCGATCTTCATCTATGGCCTTGGCGGCGGGCGGGCGATCCTGAATCAGATCCGCAAGACCGCGATCGAACGCGGGAAGATAAGTTACACGACGGCCGCCGGACGAACCGATCAGGCATCCTATCAGCGTTTTACGCAGCGGGCAGAAACACTAAACAAAGAAAAGATCCGCCTCGATCAGGACTTTCCGAATGCAAAATACTCGCTGGTCTTTAACGACGAAAAGATATTTGGCATCCTCGACGATTCTGTTTTCACGCCGACCGAAATCGCTTCGAAGGCTTTCGAGAATCAGATCGTTCATGGAATTGAGGCGCTTCTCCGTTACAAGGAGAACGAATCTACGATCTCGTCGACCGGCAAGGAAAAGATCTTCGGTGTTGAGTACTACCTCCTTGATCTTACGGACAAGCAGTCACGTCGCACGCGATTTTATGTCTCGACAAAGACGTTCCGCGTGATGATGCTCGACTATGAGCAGGACGGCGTGAAGTATCGCCGCAAGTTTTACGACTACAACTACGCACAAGGAACGCTCGTCCCCTTTCGTACGACGCTCTGGGCAGGCGAGAAGCTCGTTGAGGAGACCGACGTCGGCACCATCACGTTCGGCCAAAAGATCGACGAGAATATCTTCTCTGCCGGCTGATCTTTTGCAACTTTAGCTAGACGGGTTTGTGGAATGATTCGCTTTCCGAATTTTTCCCCAAGGAGAAAACCATGAACCTGTCAAAACAAGTACTCTCGATCTTTGTTCTACTGCTCCTGCTTCTCACCTCTTATTCAGTCACCCCTTGTCAGTCCGAACAACTCGAACCTAGTTACGAGGTAGCTTTGCATGTCGTTATCGGCTCGAATGAACCCGGCGGCAAAACAGACCTTCCGGCGGGCCTGTCGGTCATTTCCAAACACCTCAAGGGCAACTTTTCGTTCTCGAACTATCGCCTTGCGAACACGTTTCTCGGACGCGTATCGAACACAGGCACTGTCGAATACAAGAGCGTCTCGAATATTCTCGGCGAGGAAACCGATGCCGAATCCCAGACCTTCCTCGAGTGGTCGATGGTAAATTTTCGTTCCCTTCCTACTGGGTTCCAGGCAAAGTCATTTAAGTTCGGGGCAAGAGTTCCCGTCAGGACAGGCTCCTTCAAAGACGCCTCGGGTGGTGCGACTCCGGTTGTGAATTACGAGTCGGTTGGCCTGACAATGTACATGATCGGGCTGCCGGCGAACACCCCGACGCTGGTCGGAACGATAAGCTTACCGAGGACGACGGGGACAATCTTCCTCGTCGCCACAATCAAAACCGCCGAACTCTAAGGCCCGAGTTTTCTTATGACGTTTCGCAACTTTAGGTTGCGGCCAGCGTGTTTCAAACAGGTAGGCCGGTTTTGTTCGAGTAGCGAACTGTTGTAAAAAAGTATGAATGTATGGCATTGGACACAATCAAATCCAGCCAGCCGGAGGTACGGAACCACCGCGTGTCTGAAGATAATCTGTCCGACCATGCCCTCATCGAGGCTACGAAGAACGGCGACGAGTCCGCGTTCGGCGTCATCATCAGTCGATATCGCAACCCGATCACGAACTACCTTTACAGATTTTTGAATGATTACGAAGAAGCGGTCGATCTTGCGCAGGAAACGTTTGTCCGTGTCTATTTCGCGATCGACCGCTATCACACGGATTACGCCTTCTCGACGTATATCTACCGGATCGCGACGAACCTTGCGATCAGTGAGATCAGGAAACGGAAGCGGCGGACGATCTTGTCCCTGACCGGTCTTTTCCAGACCGATGCAGATGACAATACAGAGTTTCAGCCGACGGATGACCGATCCTTGCCGGACAAGGACCTGATCGATGACGAACGCGGAAGGATCATCGCACGAGCGATCGCAACGCTTCCGCCAAAATATCGGGTGCCGGTAATTCTTCGTGACGTCGAAGGAAAAACTTACGAAGAGATCGCGGGAATTCTTGAACTCGGGCTAGGAACGACGAAATCGCGGATCAGTCGGGCGAGAGCGCTGCTGAAAGAAAAGTTAAGGAATTATTTTTAAGGCATGAATCAAAGGGAGACTGAAAACGGAATGAGCAATTTTGACCCGCTCGATACGGAAGGCGGTGATGTAGCCGCGATGCTAAGTGCTCTACCGCGTGCTGAAGCGCCAGCGAATTTTGAATTCGGCGTGCGGGCAAGGATCGCGCAAGCGGCGAAACCTGCGACCACCCTGATGCCTTTCATGAAGGTAGCCGCTCCGCTCAGCCTCGTTCTGCTGATCGGCGCTTTTGTGATCTTCTACGGAGTACTCCCAGGCGGAG
>JANMUW010000275.1:0-6301 GCA_031392105.1 Acidobacteriota bacterium
AAAAGTTTCCTCGAACCGCATCAGAACGCCTTTGTACGCTTTCTTCAGCAGGAATGCTTGCCTTGCCACCTCGAGATTGTGCTTTGCATCCTGCTCCTGAAGCGGGTCGCGGTCGATCGCCGGATCGATGTTGCGCTGGGCCGAAACGTTGGTACCGCTTCCGATGAGAAAGACAAAAAATAAGGCGATCAGAACTAATTTCAACTTCATACTCTTTATAGATGTTGTCCAACGCTTGAGAGTTTTCCGACCGTGGTTTGGGGCGAAGAACTTCCAAGAAGCCGCCTGGCTTCAAACTACTTTCGATACTTTCCAATTATCGCCTCGAGCTTCTTGAACGTTGTATCGGGCCAAAGGTCAGGCGCCGTAAAGATCGCGTTCTTGATCGCATGGCGATATTGATTCGGCGTCTCTTTTGCCGCTACGCGGTTCACAGCGTCTTTCAGGATCAGCTGGGCGTTGCGGACGTTCTTGTTCAGATATTCGATGACCATGTCGACGGTAACGTCGTCGTGCCCCTCGTACCAGCAATCGTAGTCCGTAACGAGTGCGAGAGTTGCGTATGCGATCTCGGCTTCGCGTGCGAGCTTCGCTTCCTGCAGATTCGTCATGCCGATGATGTCCATTCCCCATTGGCGATAGACGTTCGATTCTGCCTTTGTCGAAAACGCAGGTCCCTCCATGCAGAGATACGAGCCACCTCGATGTGTCGTCACATCGACAGTCTTGCAAGCTGCTTCGAGAATATCCCCGAGCTCATTACACACCGGATGAGCAAACGTTACATGTCCGACAATGCCTTCGCCAAAGAATGTCGATTCCTTAACCCGTCCACGCGTGCGATCAAAGAACTGATCCGGGATGACCATGTCGGTCGGCGCGTACTTTTCCTGCAGACTTCCGACCGCCGAAACGGACAGAATATATTCCACGCCGAGCAGCTTCATCGCGTAGATGTTCGCCCGAAACGGAAGCTCGGTCGGCAGCAGCTTATGTCCGCGGCCGTGACGCGGCAAAAACGCGACCGTTATGCCTTCGAGCTCGCCGATGATAAATGCGTCCGACGGATCACCGAACGGCGTCTCGACTTTCTGCTCCCTTACATTCTGAAGCTCGGGCATTTGATAAAGACCCGAGCCTCCGATAATTCCGATATTGACCTGTTCCATGTCGAAGTTGCTATTGTTTACTGCAATCGATGGTAGCCACGAGAGCGGCTAATTCACCAGCATTTCTTTTACTTACCACCGAGTCGACCGTATCGCTCTTCGCCTTCGGTTTCTCTTTCAAAATACTTTCGTAGGTTTTGAGGGCAGATTCTAACCCCACGAGTTGGGCCGCCTTCTCGTCGGACTTCTTGTCCGGATTCTCCAACTTGAACGCAGCCATTGCGATGGTGTAGGACGTAATCAGGTCGCCGCTATATTTGTACTTTTTATCCGAGAACAACCCTACAACACCCCCGCAAAGCCCGACCGTCACCTGGTCTGTCTCTATCACCCATTTTAGGGCTTTTTCGCGCATATTAATTGTTTCTTTATCAAGCGGCGCCGTCTCAAGAGCCCTCGCGGCGGCGATGACATTTTCCTTTTCGGTTTGAGCTATAGCCGTGCCCGCGCTCATGCCAAAAAGAACCAGACAGAAAAATAACGTTGAGAGAATTTTCATAATTGTTTACCTCACGGACCGAGATCTACAATTTAGCCGTCTCGTTATTCGAGATCACGTGCCAGCGAACGGTAACAGATTCGTTCGGAACCAGCGCGACGACAAGAATCTTCGCGAACATCTCGAACGTCTTATCAGTCCGATCCGTGATCCTGAGCAGATATACGTGGCCAAGCTTTACGGGTATTGACGAATAATTTTCAGACGGCGTCTGAAATAACTTTGCCGATTCGGCCAATTCCTGCTGCGTGCCCGATTTATACTCCTTCAGAATCAGGGCCTTGCCATTCTTTACATTGATAGACGCAAAGCCCTGGCCGCCACCGACGGTTTCGCTGTAGCCGTATTTCACTTTCAGTTCCTCAGGCGTACCGAGGTCGAGAATCACACCTTGCTTTCCACCCTCAACTCCGACGCTGAACCCGTTCGCCGAGTACGAGTTGAAATTCAGATCGCTGCACCGGTTCCGGGTCTGACCGTTTTGAAACGAGCCGCTCGGCCCGCCGTCTTTGAAGCAGACGGCCTGCGTCAAAGGGTCGCGTGCGAACAGCGTTGCGATTCCAGTAGTGCCGCTTGTATCAGGAGCTGCACCCTGGCCGTACGAGATTTGAGCACATCCAATAGCGATAACCAGAAACACAAAAATACTAAGCACTGATTTCATGACTTTTTCTCCTTTGTGCGCGATCCAGGGAAGAGCATTTAATCGATGGGGAGCGACGTTATCTTACCGTCGACAGTCGCCAGACTCCGTAAAGGTTCGTCAATATCGTGATAAAAAAGGCAAAGCCAGTTATTGGCAATAGCCTCAGGTAGCACACGCTTTTTGAATTCCAAAGTTTCAGTCGGATAAAGATCGTAGCCCATTATCCACGGCAGAGCCAGATGATTTCGGGTCGGGATCAGGTCCGCAAATCCATATACAGTCTTGCCGCCACGATCGAGCCGCCATGTCTGCATGGTTTCCGAATGCCCTCTGATCGTCTCCATCCTCAACCCTTCAACAACTTCGTAGTCATCGGGTTTTAGCACGAGCTGGCCGGATTCGACGATCGGCGACCAGTTTTCGGGAAGATAGCTTGCGCGGTCGCGCTCATGCGGATCCTGAGCATGTTCGAACTCGCTTGCGGAGACGAAGTAGCGGGCGTTCTTGAATTGCGGATTGAGGATTGAGGATTGCGGATCTCGATCGGCCGCGACGACTCCATTGCTCGCGGAAGCCGCAATCCGCGATCCGCGATCCGCAAGCGTATTGCCTCCCGCGTGGTCGAAGTGAAGATGCGTGTTGACTACGATCGTTATATTGTCTGGTGTGTATCCGGTTCTTTCGAGGAGTGTTTCGGCGAAGGGCTTTTCGCGATAGATCCCATACATCGCGGTCTCTTTCTCGGTCCACTTTTCGCCAATGCCGGTTTCGATTAGTACTCGGTCCGTCGGGGTTTCGATGAACACGCAGTTCATGTTCATGCGTATCCGATTCGCTTCATCGGGCGGAGAAACACGTTCCCAAAGAACACGCGGGACGACTCCAAACATCGCCCCGCCGTCCAATCTGAATTCCGTGTCCGGAATTATCTCTAACCGGTAATCTCCAATTTCCACCCGATTATTTTTTCTTAGGGTCAGCCTTCTTCGGGGCCGCCTTGTCGGCGGCATTGTCGTCAGCCGGTTCCGCTCCATCCGCACCCGGCGGCGGCATCGACATCTGCTGCTGCTTCTGCATCATTTCCTTGATCTGCTCTTCGGACACTTCAGGCACCGTGAAATCCTCCGGAACTTCAACGTGGTTGTTCGCGACGAGTTCTTCGATAGTTTGCTTTTCCTTTTCTTCCTCAAGCTTCGCCTTAACAAATGCCTTGACCGGCATCTCACGGCCCATCGGATTTTGCGGGTCTTTAACGCCGGTCCCGATCAGAATATGACGCACGTCGTACGTCTCTGTCGGCTGCCCGGACGGATCTTTACCTTCGCCCTTCTTCTCAAGCTTCACGATGTGATATCCGTAGTCGGTCTCGACGAGTTCCGGTGCGATCTGACCCGGCTCCAGAGCCAGAGCTGCCTGCTCAAATGCCGGCATCATCCGGCCCTTCGGCGTGTCAGCGTACAATCCGCCTTTTTTCTGTTTTGTTTGCGGGTCCATGTTGCCCGGATCTTCCGAAAACTCGTTCGCAAGTGCGGCGAAGTCTTCGCCGCCCTTAGCACGGCCCAATACTTCCTCGGCCTTGGTTTTCTTAGCGGTAGTGTCGAGCTCAGGATGGTCGGCAATATATTTCGCGATGTCTTCGTCGGTGACCTTAACTTTTTCCGCCATCTTGTCGGAGTACAGCCGAGCAAGATACTGAGCTTGCTGCAGCTTTACCTGGAGATTCACCTTGTCCTGAAACTCCTTCGGCAGCTCGCCGGCGGCGACTTTGTCTTCGTATTCTTTCTTGTAGATCTCGATCTTCGCGAAGATCTCGCGGGCCTGAGTTTTTTCTTCTTCCGAGATCTCGCGGTCCTTCATCTGGGGGTTGCTTTCTTTGAGCAGAGCGACCTTTGTGTCGAGAAATTTCTGGAATGCGAGTTCGTTATCTTGAGGGCCGAGGCCGATCTTGTTCTTCAACGAAGCCCAAAATCCCGGAGCTGCCTGCTCACCCTGTCCCCAAAATGCCTTGATCTGATCCTCGGAAATAAAACCGAAAGGCGGCATGGGCCCGGCATCCTTGTGGATCTCGCGATCGTAGTTTACAGCGATCACCTCGGACTCGATGTTTTTCAGCTCTTGCCGATTGTTAGGCTCGTTCGTCAGCCCGTCTTTTTGTGCCTGGCTCGCGAACGCAAGAAGCTGCTTGAGATTTTCAAGCTGCTGCTTTTTCATTTCCGGGTCTTCGGCAAAACGCTTCAGGACCATCGGATTTACCTTGGCAACATCGGCTAGAAGCATCTCCACTTCTGCCTTGCTGATGCTATTGAACGATACAGCCGAATGGCCGCCGACCTTGTTTTTCCAAACGACCAAGCCGGCACCAATGCCGAGAATGGCAAGCAACAAAATCAGGCCTTTTGTTAAATTACTCAATTTTCAGATCCTCACTTATGACTAAAACTCTTCTGTTCAAAAAATGTTGAAAAATTCAAACGGCAATCTTATCAAAAATAGCTTTCAGTGCCTAGAAACGAAGCTAACTATTTGTCTGGACCAGCTCGAGGAGCACGCCATTTGTTGAGCTTGGGTGGATAAACGCGACCAGGCAGCCTTCGGCTCCGATTCTAGGAGCCTCATCGATCAAACGCACTCCGCGGGCCTTTAGTTTCGTTAACACGGCCTCGATATCGTCCACTTCGACGGCGACATGATGGATTCCACCTCCACGCTTGTCGAGAAACTTTGATATCGGCGAATCCTCACTGGTCGGTTCAAGCAGCTCGATACGGCTCTCGCCGAGCGGCAGCATTGCGACGCGAACCTTCTGGTCGGCAACGATCTCGGTATGAACATTTTCAAGTCCGAGAGCGTCTACACAAAAGCCGAGCGCTTCATCGATCCCCTTTGTAGCGATCCCAAGGTGATTGATGTATCGGGGACCGTTTGTCCGAGCAGCCGGAGTAGCTGTCCGCCTCACCAACTCCTCGACGGCGGTATAAAGATCAGTCTCTTTGGCAGCGATCCGCCCGACCAACTGCTCGAGCCTTGCCTCGGTCCCGTCCTGCTCAAGGTGCGTCTTCAAAAGCTTTTCCCGTAGAAGCTCGATCAGGCGCCACCGTGCAATCGCTTGTTTTCTTGTCAAACTCGCGTCACCTTGCTTTTGATATGCGCGAAACGATTCGATGGCCGTGGAAAGGTCTTCGATGCCCTTATTTTCGGTTGCTATGGTTTTTACGATCGGCGGATTCCAGAAATCGGGCCGATGAGCGAGGCTTAGAAGGGATTCAAGCTCCTTCTGCGTTCGCAGCACGCCTTCGCGATCGGCCTTGTTGATCGCGAATACATCACCGATCTCCATGATGCCTGCCTTGATCGCCTGGATATCGTCGCCCATTCCCGGGACGAGTACGACGACTGAGACGTCAGCAGTTTTGACTATCTCGACCTCATCCTGCCCGACTCCGACTGTTTCAACGATGACCTTATCGAATCCCGCCGCGTCGAGGATTGCAACCGCGTCGGCTGTCGCACGCGACAGTCCGCCGAGGTTTCCACGCGTCGCCATCGAGCGAATGAACACGTTCTTATCGAGCCCAAGCGTCGCCATTCGGATACGATCGCCGAGGATCGCACCACCCGAAAACGGACTTGTCGGATCGACGCAGATGATGCCGACGCGTTCGCCCATGTCCTTGTAAAAAAAGGCAAGCTTGTCGACGAGCGAGGATTTTCCGGCGCCGGGTGCACCGGTGATACCGATGACCAGGGCCTTACCCGTGTTTGGGAAAACCGCTTTCATCAGCTCGGCGGCTTGATCGTCGCCGTTCTCTACGGCGGTTATTGCGCGGGCGATCGTTCGTGAGTCGCCGGCAAGGAGTTTGTCTATCGAAAGGGTCATTGCACCTGAATTTTGAACCGTCATCTTCTCATTTTCAGGTCCAAAACTAAAACAGCGAGCCAAATCGGTTCGCTGTCTACAGAAAGCACAAAACTAACAAGCTACGACAG
>JANMUW010000474.1:0-19192 GCA_031392105.1 Acidobacteriota bacterium
TTAAAGAACACGACATTCGCCGGCAGAGCGATCCTCGGTGTCGCGAATGTTTTTGCAAACGGTGATCGCTTTACGAATTCTGCATATCCCGAATTGAACGGCAGCCTGCCGATCAGCGAGAGATTTTTCGCCGGTGGTGGAAACAGCATCCGTGGTTTCGATTTTGAAGAAGCAGGCCCGCGGGTCGTGGTCGTTCCGCAAGGCATCTTTCGCGACAGCAACGGTGATCCGGTCTATCTGGATCCGTTCACGATCCCGTTTGGCGGCAATGCGCTGGCAGTTGTAAATCTGGAAGCGCGTATCCCGCTCACCAAATCACTGCGAGCAGTTCCGTTCTATGACGGTGGAAATGTTTTTAAGAGCCCAAAGAATATTTTCAACCCGGCCGACTCCGACCCGAACAATATTAACGCGGCGAATTTGCGAGCTGTTTGGACCCATACGATCGGCTTCGGCATTAGGCTGAAAACGCCGGTCGGTGGAGAATTCGCCATCGATTACGGCCACCTCCTGAACCCGCCGCGATTCGTCATTCCCCAAGGGCCAAACCCGAACGCGATCTATCAACTCCGTAAGGATCATGTCCATTTCCGGTTCTCGCAAGCGTTCTAAATAGTAGAAAGTGGAAACGGATAGTGGAGAATGACGCAGCTCTTTTGAGCGTCGGACTTTCCACTATCCGTTTTCCGTTATCAACTAATTAGGGTTTGACTCTTGCCGATGGATTCAAATACCGGCACGAGCCAAACCCTAAACAGGAAACGGGCTCACCAAACCGTTTCGCTGTTAATTGACGGCCGACGACGAGACAATGTGCGTCTCATCGACTTCCAATATCAAACCATCCGCAGTCATGCCCTTCACGATGGCGAAGTCGGTAATTTCGTCGGGTAAGGAAACTAGAGGCCGAATGACCTTATCGTTCGTCTCCGACATCGCTGCTGCACGCTTGCGGTGAAAACCTTTCGTTAGATACATGGCTTTGTCGGCTGAGACGACTACCTGATCGAACGTCTCACCGTGGATCGGATAACAAGCCGTACCGATGCTTACCCCAACGCTGGCGATCTGGGCGTCGCCAACGACAAGCGAGAAATTGCTGACGGCGTCTTCGATCCGACGCGCGAGTTCCATGACGTCGGTACTGTCGGTATCGGGGACGATCGCAACAAACTCGTCACCACCGTAGCGTGAGAGAAAATCGTACTCGCGTAGTTGGGCTTTCATGATGCCCCCGATCTCCTTCAACATCTTGTCACCGGCCTTGTGGCCGTGCGTATCGTTGACAGCCTTAAAGCCGTCGAGATCGAGCACAAGAAGCTGGAAGCTGCCCTCGTTGCGACTCGCTCGCTTGACCTCTTTGTCGAAGTGGATCTGAAGGCTTCGAGCGTTCGGCAGCCCGGTCATCGGATCGGTAAGTGCGTAGTTTTCCGTAACCGCATGCTCAAGCGACTTCGAGATCGCATCGGCGGCTATACGCGACACCGTTTCGAGCAGCCGGAGATGCTCTTCCTGATAACGGCTAATTTCGCTCGAGTACAGAGAGATCGCTCCAAGCAGCTTGTCACCGGCTACAAGCGGTATTGATGCCATTGCCTGATATTCATCCCGCATATCGCCATCGGACGCGTCAAAGTCGAGCGATACGTCGAGACCGTCCGCAGGAACGCACTCCTTTAGAACAAATCCTGTTGCTCCCGTGCCCACCTTAATAATCTTGCCGGTAAGTGCGGCCTTGTTCTTACCTTCCACATAGACTGCGGTAGCGAACTCGTTCTTGTCGTCAAGCAGGTAAACAGCCGAGGTGTCGAACGGGATGAGCTCGCTGATCTTTTCAGTGAAGAGAGGGAGGATCTCGTGCAGATCGAGCTCCGAGCTGAAATCCCTTGCCAGCGAGTAGAGAGCGAAGACTTCGCGGTTCGCCCGCTTGATCTGCTCGACGTAACTCGGGCTTACTCCGGCATCGACGAAATTCGAAACGCTTACCGCGTCGAGATCCGTCTCATATACAAGTAGCTGAGCCTCGATCTCGTTCTCAAAGATCTTGAGATTACGCAGGAAGACATCGACCAGTCTCGGGTCGAATTGGGTCCCGGCCCGTGAGCGAAGGAAGTTGCAAGCTTCGTCTCGCGGAACAGCGTGACGATAGGGACGGGCGACTCTCAGAGTGTCGTAGGCATCGGCGATCGTCAGGATGCGCGCAGTAAGGGGGATATTGGTCCCTCGTAATCCTTCCGGATAGCCCGCTCCATCCCAAAATTCATGATGGTATTTCACGGTTGGAACTACTGGGTATGGGAATCCGACTTTGTCGAGTATTGAAGCACCAACGAGCGAATGGGTCTTGATCTTTTCCATTTCAGCCGGAGTCAACCGGCCGGGCTTGCTCAGGATATGGTCCGGCACCGCGAGCTTGCCGATGTCATGAAGCAGCGCTCCTGTCCGCAGCGCGTTGATCTCATCGTCGCCGAGGCCAAGAATGTTTCCGACGCCGACAGCGTAGATCTGCGTGCGCCTGACATGTCCGATTCCGACCTGGTCGCGTGCATCGATCGCTGTCGCCAGCGCCTCGACGGTCGCGAGATGGATACGGCTCGCTTCGGTAATAAGCTTTGTTTTTTGGGCAAGCAGTCGAACATGGATCCTGTATGAAAGATGTCCGAGGATCGCGAGTGGAATTATTACGAGGCCGAACTCAATTCCGAAATGGTTAAAAACTATAAAGAAGCCGATCGTCGCAAGGAGACTGATCAAACTGTTCAGTGCCGGTATGACAAAAAGATGCTTGAAGCTCGACACTTCCCTATGCCCGTACTCCCTGTTCTTAAGGAGGTACGCCAACGCACGGCTTTGCGCGAAATGCATCAGCGTCATGATGCATGACGCGAAGATGATCTCGTTCGCGATCGTTAATTTGCCGGCGATCAAGACCCTACCGGCATCGTCGAAATAACTGAGCGACAGGTAAAACGCGATCGCCGAGAAGAATGTAGAAAGGATATCGGTGGCAACATCAGAGGCCAGGCGTTTGCGATTCTGGGAAAAGAGGCTACGATTCGCAACCGACGCACAAGCGGCAAGCAGAATGCCTCCTGAAATTCCAAGCCATATAACACCCCAGAATGCGAAGATCGTTTTTAGGGACAGGCGAACCTCAGTCCGAGCGAGACGCGGCTCATACCGGCTGAGAAGGATCGAAACAAAAACCGAAGAGATAACGACTCCGATACTCGAGAGCGAGGTGGAAATCGATACCACCTCGATGATCGCAAAAGCGAGAATGACGGCCGCGAGGGATATTAACCCTAACTGCACCGTTCTGGACTGCCATGAATTATTTTGCGAACTCGACGTTTCCATTGTTGGTTGAGAAATGAAGGCCCGATTCACTTCGAATCGTTTCGTGAACATCTTCGGCGACAGCCAAGCTGCTGGACGCCGCATCGAAGGTATACAACGGTTGTGCCAAAGTCCTATTATTGAAAACATTAGATTTTCGGCGTTGATGGGTTGCAAGGAGGTCGAAACACCCTTCATTTTGAGATAGCAAAATGACCGAGTTCGTTCACAATGACCAATTCAGGATCCGTAGATTTTTTCCATGGATCATGCTCCTGTGTTTCGCTCTTCTTCCGGCTGGATCTGCGATGTCACAGGATCCTGGCGAGGTCGTCCGCGTCGACACCGATCTCATCTCTTTTGAGGTCACCGTGACGGACAGGCGAGGACAACTTGTTCCGAACCTCAGACGCGAAGATTTCCGCCTCTACGAAGATGGCATCGAGCGACCCATAGAATTCTTTCAGCCTCTAAAGAAGATCGGTGAACGCAGACCGCTCTCGGTCGTATTCGCGCTCGATGTGTCGGGAAGTATGACCGAGGCTGAGATCGCGCGGCTGCGGTCTGCGATGCAAATCTTCATCAGCCGTCTTGCGGACTATGATTCTTACTTTGCTGTCGTAAGTTTCGCCATGGAGGTCCGCACGCTACAGGCATTCACCAATCGTCGCGAAAAGCTGGAAAGGTCGTTCGACAAGCTGGTTCGCGATCAGGATGGATTATCTACGCATGCGTATGACGCGATCGACGACTCGATCAGGCTGATCGCGAAGAAGTCCCCAAAGGTCATCCGAGGCCGGATGCCGAAACGCGCGGTAATTTTGGTGAGCGACGGCTTTCCGGTTGGAGATGTCGTTTCCCCCGAGACGTTGATCGAACGGGCAAACCTCGCGGAGACGAGTATCTATTCGGTGATCCTGCCCTCGTTCTCGCGGTTGCAGAGCGACAGCCGGCCGATAATGACCCCGCTCGAAGCCAGCGGGTTGATAGACAAGACGGGCGGAAAAAGTTTTTACGCTACGGACAAGTCATTCGACGCGCTCTTTCAATCGCTCGCCGAAGATATTACGGCCTCGTACGCGATCGCGTTCTATCCCAACGAGGAAATCAAATCGACGGACGCAAGGCCTCGAAAAGTGAGCATTCAATCAAAGAGTGGATTTACGATAAGGCAGAACAGATCGGACTATAAACTGAAGTAAGAAGGGTTCTAATATCGGTCGCTGTCGTAATCGTACGACTCGTCGTCGTCACGGGTATCGTCCACCTCGGATTCTTCATAGAGATCCATTTCGATCGGATCCAGGCCAACCACGACAAGATGCGAGCCGCACTCGTCACAAGTCACGCGGTCACCCTGTTCGACTTCGGCGTCAACATAAACTTCCTCGTCGCACTCAGGACAAATGGATGTCGGCATTTTTTATTTTTCTCCGCAAACCTAATTAATTTGATCGAGCTCGCTGCAGGATACCCTATGAATGATTACCTTTAAGTTAACGTGTTCCGGCGAATGTTCGCAAGAATGCTGTTTATTTTCTGAAATTCTATTGATTAAGTTTTCGTTTTACAATTCAACTCGATGCACTTTCCGTTCACGCTAAGAAAAGAAGCCGAATTCGACGTCGTCGGTTTCGGGACCAATGCGGTCGATTTCCTCATTCAGGTGCCGCGTTACCCGGCATTCAATTCGAAGATCGAACTCACCGATTATCAGCAGGCTGCGGGTGGCGAGATCGCAACGTCGATGGTCGGACTGCAAAGGTTAGGGTTGAGGACTTCGTACGTCGGAAGGTTCGGGGCGGATGACGCCGGCGAGATAGGCATCAACTCCTTGCGGCGCGAAGGCGTCGATCTTACCTATGCTGAAACGATCGACGGAGCTCAGACGCAGATCGCATTCATCGTCATCGACGAACGAAGCGGAGAGCGAACCGTTATCTGGAAGCGCGACGCGAAACTGCATTACAGCGAACAGGAAGTTCCAATCGCAGCGGTAAAAAATACGAAGGTTCTGCACTTCACTCCGCATGACGCTCGCGCCTGCATACGCCTTGCGGAGGCTGCTCGGGCCAACTCAGCGATCGTCTCGATCGACATCGACAATGTTTTTGACGACGTTGAGGAGCTTCTCGGTTTCGTCGATATCATCATTGCGTCGTCCGATTTTCCTAAGAAGTTATTTGGGGTAACAGATCCGAGAAAGGCCCTGACCCGGATGCACGAGCGATACGGAGCAGGTATCGTCGGCCTGACCCTGGGCGAGGCAGGTTCATTACTTCTCTGCGAAGGTCAGTTTATCGAAACGCCGGGATTCGCGGTCCCTGGAGGCTGCATGGACACGACCGGAGCGGGTGATTCGTTCCGGGTCGGCCTTCTTTACGGAATGATCAATGGCGAACCAGTCGAGGAAAGTGCCCGAATGGCTAATGCCGTCGCTGCACTAAAATGTCGCGCGATTGGGGCCCGCACCGCCCTCCCGACCCGAAAAGAGCTTGATTGTCTGTTGAAATAACTATAGACATGCCCGCGGCCTCTGTCATAAAATACCAGAGCCACCCTTCTCACCTGGCTCCTCGCACAACCTCTCAACATCCATTCCGATCGTCCTTGATCTCGACCCCTCTGACATGGATTCGAAAATCGGCCTTATCATTCAGCTCAACAGCATAGTGCTCATCACTATTCTCTCTTTGTGTTTAAGCCGTTCGCTAAAGGTTACGGCCTTGAGGTATTGGACGGTAGCCTGGCTGAGCCTTTCCTTTGCGCTTATCTGTCTTCGGCTCGCATTCAGCTACGACGAGTTCGGCGCGTTTCTATTCACGTACTACTTCCTCGGCGAATACATATTTGGGTTCATGCTCGTTGTCGGCTGCCGAAGTCTGGACGGAGAGTTTGAATTGAGTCCGAAGACGGAGATGTTCTTCATTCCGTTTGTGATCGTGTCCGTTGTTTTGCCCCACGCCGCCGCCGATTTCAATAACGTCTTCCATATTCATTCATTGATAATGTCCGGCTTTTACGCAATGGCGGTCTATCATCTTCGAAAAGCGAGAGAAGCGACGTTCGGAT
This sequence comes from Acidobacteriota bacterium, assembly GCA_031392105.1. Taxonomy (GTDB): domain Bacteria; phylum Acidobacteriota; class Blastocatellia; order Pyrinomonadales; family Pyrinomonadaceae; genus OLB17. The sequence goes on from JANMUW010000474.1 coordinate 6,412, forward strand.
GGCGCGTCATGCACGTGTCACTTACTCTTCTGGCGATCGATTTTTTTGTCTATGCCGTAGTTTTCTCCGCGCGGCACTTCGCAACGTTTCGGACCGATTTCCTTTCTTACAATTCGATCATCGATCTTGTTCTTCAAACCGCGCTCGGATTTGGCATGGTCACAGTTTTGCTTGAAAAAGTTCTAAATGATTTCCGAGATACGAACGCTCAGTTGCGATCGACTCAGAAACAGCTGGAGCATCTTGTTCACACCGACCCGCTTACCGCTGCATTCAACCGTCACGCCTTCTACGGATTCATGAAAAAGCAGGGGGAAGATGAATCGACATCTTCGGGCTGTGTTGGATTCTTCGACATCGACAATCTAAAGGCGATCAACGATTGCTTCGGTCACGCGTCCGGTGACATGGTGATCAGGTCCGTGGTCAGGTCGATCCGCGATATCATTCGCGCGGAGGATCTGATATACCGCTGGGGCGGTGATGAGTTCTTCGTAATAATGGTGAGCATGAACGCGGAAATGGCTGAGAATAGAATGGCCCGTTTGGAGTCTTTGCTGGAGCACGTCTATATCGACAATCTGCCCGAGCCGATAAAGGTTGGTGTCTCGTGGGGATTTACTGATTACGCCCGCGCCGCCGATCTCGAAACTGCGATCAAATCCGCCGACACCGAGATGTACCGCCGAAAGCAGCTTCGCAAGCAGAGCAGGACCAACAGCTCAGATTTTATCAATTCACTTCCCGGCGGCGGAATGGCCGAGTTCGCACCCTAGGTTTACAATTTGTCATTAAAAAATCCGGTGACAAGCGCCCAGGCATCCCGGGCAGCCGTTTCATCGTAAACTTCCGGCCGCGTATCGTTAAAAAATGCGTGGTCGGATTCGTATTTTACGGAATGGATCGGAAGCTCGTATTTCTCCGCCGCCTCTTCGAGCTCCGCAACCTTTTCTTTGTTTATCCACGCGTCCTTCGTACCTGATACAAAGATCGTCGGCGTCGTTAGCTTCTTAAGAATATCTTCCTCAGGGATATCGCCGTAAAAAGGCGCCGCGGCGCTAAAACCCTCGAGCTCGCATGCGGCACGCAGAGCGAACGTCCCGCCCATGCAAAACCCGGTGATCCCGAAATGCGAAAGACCATACTTTGATCGCGCGGCATCGACAGAGTTCTTGATCGTATCGAGCCCGTCCTCGATCTTAAGTGCATGCATCATCTTGCCCGCGTCTTCGCTGTTTGTCGCGACACGACCGCGATAGAGATCGGGGGCGATCGCGATAAAACCCTCCGCGGCATATCGTCCGGCGATGTCTTTGATGTGGTCATTAAGCCCCCACCATTCCTGAATGACGAGTACCGCCTTTTGGCTGAGGTTATCGGGGATTGCGACATACGCCGATGTGGCGCCGTTATTGGTTTCGAAAGACAGTGTCTCGCTCTTCATTCAAATCCTCCGGGTCAACTAACGTTTTCAACGATTATAGACAAATTACCGCGGGGAAAGTAGTTATTGCCCGAGTCTAGAAAAACCGAACCGTGTAGCCAAAGCGGATCCCGCGCCCGATCTCGGGCGTAAGATCCTTGATAAAGGAAACGTGGTTGCGATAAAGACGATTCGAGAGATTGTATGCATTCACCGTGAAGATGTGAGCGAAATGCTGGCGCCCGATCGAGTACGATCCCGCAATATTGAAAATACCGTAGCCGGCTGTTCGGGTCTCGAGCGGAAAGATCTTATCCTGGTCAGCGGCGAACACAGCTTCCGGACGCACGCTCAGGTCTGCGTACTTAAGATCGAGGCCGAGTCGCGCCCTTGCCGGCGGAATGCGCGGCAAGTTCAATCCTTCATCTACAAGCCGTGCTCGAACGAAATCGAGACTGACGAAACCGCCGAGGTACTTATTGATCCTCGCTTCAGCGCTCAGTTCAGCGCCGAAGTATTTCGCATCGGACTGCTCGTAGCGAGCAACCGGCAACCCGTCCATGATATCGACCTGCCCATCGCCATTCTCATCTTGCGGTGCGAGGAAAACAAAATCGTTGATCTGGTAATAATAAACGTCACCAGTCAATCTGAACTTGTCGGACTGGTGCCTGATCGAGAGATCGAGTCCGTTCGATCTCTCGCGTTTGAGAGCGTCATTCCCGATCTCGAAAGTTACGTTACCGATGTGAGGGCCGTGATTGTAAAGCTCCTCAAGTGCGGGAGAGCGGAACGAATGCGAATAGTTAGCGACAAAAGCCCCGCCTTTCCACAGCGAAATATGCACGCCGGCTCCGCCCGAAAAACCTGTGAAGCTGCGGTCGAGCAGATCCGTGCTCTCGGGATCGTATCGGTTGTTCTCAACACGCCCTCCAAACTGAAACTTTATACGTTCAAAAGCGATCTCCTCGAGGGCAAACACCGAAAACGCATTGTGTCTTACTTTGCCCTGGATTAGCTGTTCTGCGCCATTTACAGCGTATTCGCGATTGAAACCTTCGAATCCAAACCTGCCCGTTAATCGGCCGTGTTTTGTCTGTTCAAATAGCGATCGGTAAGAAAAGGTTTTATTGTCGAAGACCGTTCCTACTTCGTCGACGCCGTCCGCCCGCTCGATCTCCTTGTGACGGTAATCTGTGTAATCGAAATTGTATTGAACACTGCTTATCACAGGATTGATCAGATTTCGAAATCCCCCTGTTATCCGCGCGTTGTGCCTTCGGGCCCGAATGTCTATCTCTTCGTCAACAACGGGCAGCTCGCCACCCTCTTTTGGAGTTTCTTCGAAGAGAGCAGCGAACGGAATGCCGTAACGGCGAACGTCGAATCCATACGTCCCGCTGACGTATGCCTTGTCACCGTAGTATCCCAATCCGAACGAACCGGAGTTCGATCTCGACGCCGAGTTAGGTATCCGTCCGAGCGGCGTATTGTAATCGCCAGTTCTCTGCGCACTGACATTACCCCGAAACAGCCAGTTCTTTACACCGTATTCGAGTCCACCAGCTCCGCCACCTTGCTTATCGGCCGTTCCGGCAACCCCGCTGAAAAAACCTCGAACGCCGTCGTGAGCTTCGTCTTCGTGGTGCCCGATGACGTTTACGACTCCGCCCAGCGCATTGCTGCCGTAGAGAAGCGTGCCGGGACCTTTAACCACTTCGATGCGCTCGGCGCTAAGGGGATCGACCGTTTCCCCGTGATCGCCTGATTGCGATCCGACGGAACCGCTGCGAACACCGTCCTGCAGAACCAGTACGCGGTCACCGTCGAACCCGCGGATCACGGGCCGCGACGAGCCCGGACCAAAGCTGCGCTTTGCTATCCCCGTTTCAGTTTCAAGAACCTCACCAAGCGAGGTCGAGGCGCGTTCCGCGATTCGGGTTGAGCCGACCGAGTTTACCGTCTGAAAAGAATCGAAGACGGATTGCTCGGTTCCCGAGGCCGTAACCGTTACCTGTTCCTGGATCGATGCGATCGTGAGTTGAAAATCAGCCTGAACACCGGCTGCTGTTACGTCCACTATCCTGCTGGCATCGGAAAACCCCTCCTTATGAACAAGGATCGTATAGCGACCGGGTGGGATGTCGGTGAACTGGTACTTTCCTTCGGCATCGGTTTGAACCGCGCGCTTAAGCTGGAGAACATGGACCTCCGCTCCGTGCAGAATCGCGGAATCGCCGATCGTTACAGTACCGGAAATGCCGCCTGTACTTTGAGCAATAGAAAAAAGATTTCCGAAAAGCAAAAACAGAGAAGCGAAAAAAACCTTCATGAACATATCAACCTCCAAACTCTCGTGGTCAAAACAGACAAAGCCCCGCCCAAGGCGGCCTTAATTCAGACCTTGTCGTCACAGCGTGACGACACTTGTCCGAACAGACTTGCGATCAGGTTACGAGAGTTTCGGAGGTTGAGATGGTGGACTGACGGACCGGGAAAGGGCGTTAATTCGAGCCCACCCAATTCGCGGATCTTTGTGTATAAAAAAGCGAAGTGTTTGGCGTAGGTGGCCAAAGAGTGCGTTCTGATGAGAGACGTCGTTCCCAAAGGAGCGAACTGGCTGATCCTGGCGCCGACCGTCGCTGCAACGGATCAGGGTCTTACAAAAGTCGTCGTGCGTGCCTTCTTCAGACTGGACTGCCTGTCCCTGGTCCGTAGAAGAGTGAGCGAAAGCCACTCCATGTGAGCCCCATTCGGCCAGCAGAATAAAAAGAAACGTCGCCGCCAACAAACAGCGAACGGATCTTTTCCGAGTTATATGCCGACAACTATTCTGCACAACAACGCAAGTCTAACAACTTCATATTACGCGAGCAAGGCGATGTGGTTTCGGAAATGTGTAATTTTCCTGGGGTGAAAGGCTGCGCATTGGTGAGGAGCCCATCAAACCCGTTTCCGGGAATCAGCCGTTTGTACTCCGCCTCGAGCGGCTTTTGACAATGGCGGTGCCGAATTTCAAAATAACGACATAGCGGCCAGTCCGATCTACTGTTGCGAACAATGTAATGAAAATAATCTACGTCCTGAGACACGCCAAATCGAGTTGGGACAACGGTGATCTCGCAGATATTGACCGGCCCCTCAACGAACGTGGAAAGAGCGCAGCACCTTTCATGGGGAAGATCATGAAGGACAACGCGTTCGTGCCGAAGATAATTCTTTCGTCACCTGCTTTGAGGGCCCGCGAGACCGCGAAGTTGGTGAAACAATCCGCGGGCTTTGATGCCGAGATCAAGCTCAACGACCGGATCTACGAGGCAAGTCCTCGGACGTTGTCGATCGTCGCGACTTCGATCGACGACCGTTTTGATTCAGCGATGATAGTCGGACACAACCCCGGGATGGAAGGTTTCGTCCGGCTTCTGACTGGAAAGTCGGAAGCCATGCCTACTGCGTCGCTTGCGATAATCGATCTTGACGTTGCCGGTTGGGAACAGATCACCGGCGGGGTCGGTAAGCTGCGACAGATCATTCGACCGAAAGATGACATAAAGACTTTCAAAAAAGGAAATTAATGTACGTCATCAGGTGACAATTTAACCTTCCCTTAACAGTCCGTTAATACGCCATTAAGCTCAAGTAACTAAACTGGCGGCTACGGACCCCATATGCAGCAAAATATTCTCATCGTCGAGGACGAAGCCGACATCGCTGAAAGCCTTCATTACAATCTGAAACGCGAAGGCTTTCGGCCGACGATAGCCGAATCCGGGGAGAAAGGCCTTCGCATCGCCCTGGATGAGAAAACAACCCCTTCACTGATCATTCTCGACCTCATGCTTCCAGGTATGAGCGGAATGGAACTCTGCCGGCGCCTCCGGCGCGAACCGCTGACTGAGGGCACTCCGATCATCATGCTGACGGCTAAAGCGGCCGAGGCGGATAAGATCTCCGGCCTCGAAGTAGGTGCCGACGACTATATAATCAAGCCGTTTTCCGTCAAGGAAGTGACGGCTAGAGTCCGCGCCGTATTGCGCAGGGTTGATAGAGAGGCGGTGCCGACATACAAGGACGCTAGGGTCGCGGTCGATTTCAACGATATGCGTGTCATCTGCGATGGCGAAAATGTAAAGCTGACACGAAAAGAGTTTGCGCTCCTCGAATATCTGATCAAAAATACCGGTCGTGTCTCAACAAGGCAACAACTGCTGGATAATGTCTGGGGCTACAGCTATTTCGGCGACACTCGGACCCTGGACGTACACATTCGCCGCCTCCGCCAGAAAATGGACGAGTGTGGAGCATCCATCGAAACGGTCGTTGGTGTCGGTTACCGGTTCAATAAATTCAAATAGTCTATGGCGTTCTCGATCACAGACCGAAAGTTATCGAGTTCCGACGTTTCGCAGAGTATTCTGCGCGGAATTCTCAACGCATCGCGCGAAAGTATCCTGGTCGTCGATTCGTCCATGCGGATCACGGCAGCGAACGACCCGGCGCTCGGAGCATTTGCCCGGCAAACAGAGACACTTCAGGGAAGACGCCTTACCGAGATTGTCCGGGATTTCGCCCTACACGAAGCCTTCCAGCGAACCCTTAAACACAATGAACCAGTTGACCTGAGAATCGATATAAATGCGATGGAGAAAAGGAGCTATGACGTCCACATCGCCCCTATCGAACTGGATGGCTTACGTCATGCGATCGGAGTTTTCTACGACATCACGCAACTCGAACGCCTTGAAAAGGTCCGTCAGGAATTTTTGTCGAATATTTCGCACGAGCTGCGAACACCGTTGACGTCGATCATCGCGTACGTCGAGACGCTGCAAGATAGTGCCATAGACGACCCGGAGAACAATCGACGCTTTCTGAATATCATTCGGCGAAACGCCGAGCGGATGAACGGCCTGATCGCGGATATCGCCGAGCTGTCGCTCATCGAATCCGGAAATGTTTCCCTCGAGTTGCGGGACATCAAGTTGTCGCAGGTGGTCGACGATATATTCGCGGCTTTAGGATCCAGATCGACAGAACGAAGCGTCGATCTGGTGAATAGCGTGCCTCCGGATGTCAATGTACGGGCAGATCCGAGGCGGCTCGAGCAAATGCTGACAAATCTCGTCGACAACGCGATCAAGTTCAATCGTGAAAACGGAACGGTCACTGTTAGCTCTTCAGATACACCCGGCAAGAGCCTTATAGCGGTAATCGACACAGGAGAGGGCATTGTCCCCGAGAATCTCCAACGTATATTCGAGCGTTTTTATCGTATTGACCGCGGCCGGACCCGCAATGTCGGCGGCACGGGACTCGGCCTTGCCATAGTAAAACACTTGGTGCGCCTGCATGGTGGCGACGTTATTGTCTCCTCAACGCTTGGCCGCGGTACCATTTTCTCCCTTGAGCTTCCTTCCTAGCTGTCGCCCCCGCTTTAAATTACTTGTCTTGCGGCATCAGTAGCGTGTTATAATCCAGTCCAACTTGATGACAATTTGAATGACCCGGATCAATCGGGTTCGGTTTGTTCAGACGGCTTTCCTTCAGGTTCTGAAAGGGAGCAAAACACTATGGAGCTGAGCGTCGGACAGAAGGTTGCGTATCCAAGCCAGGGTGTTTGTCTAGTCGAACAGATCTCTAAGAAGATGATCGGTGAGACTTCGATCAAGTTCTACGCGCTTCGCGTGCTGAGCGATAACTCTGTAATTCTCGTCCCGATGGACAACGCCGAAAGCGTCGGCATCCGTCCGATCATCAGTCCGATCCAGTGCAATACCTTGATCCAGAAGCTGTCGACCGACTTTGAAGCGGTCTCGGGTGACTGGAAATCCCGTTCCCGCGGCTTTACGGAACAGCTTCAGTCAGGTGATGTATTCGAAGCTGCAGACGTGCTGAAGAAACTTACATTCCTGAGCCATGAGAAGAAGCTCTCTTTCCGCGAACAGACTCTGCTCGACAAATCAAAGTTCCTCATCGTCTCCGAGATAATCAATTCAAATTTAGCCGATGAAACAGCTCTGCGAGATGAGATCGACCGTCTCGTTGATCTTGCCTGCCGCAAACACCTGAGATCGCAACCGAAAGTGATGTCAGCGGCGGTGCACTGACCTTTTTAGCAATAAGCGATAAGCCAGAGGAGAGAGTTTTCTGTAACGCTTTTTCCTTCCAACCTACTGCTTATTGCTTAACGTAGCTCGCTCGAACGACGGTCTTAATATTTCCCCGCACATGAAAGTCGCCTTCGATCTCGACCTTTAGCGGACCGCACACTTTCACAAAATCTTCGAGAATAATGTTGATCACATGCTCGTGAAAAACTTTTATTTCGCGAAATGAATTGATGTAGAGTTTCAGGCTCTTGAGTTCGATACATCTTTCATTCGGAACATACTTCAATCTGATAACCGCAAAATCCGGAAAATCCGAAAATGGACAGATCGCCGTGAACTCCGGCATGTCGAACTCGATCCAGATCTCCCGCCCGACAAACTCGTACGCGAACGTATCGAGCGCATAGAGGTTCATTTCCTCACGCGGCGTCGGCCTGATATTGAGGTTCTGCAAATTCTCCGGTTGTAACTTTACCTGGTCTGACATAATTCTTCTTCGAATTGAGCTGCCGAGCTCCACCGAGATCGCGCACGTCCAACCTCTCAAGTTCGTTGAGCAAGTGGATGAAAATTCGCGCCGTGGCGTGCGCGTCTTCGTTGGCGCGGTGATGATTGACGAGCGCAATACTGTAGTGTTCCGCCAAGGTTTTGAGTTTATGATTTTCAATGTCCGGTACAAGCTTTCGCGAAAGCTGGACAGTGCAAAGCGACGGATTCCCGACGGTATAATCCTCGTAAAGGCGGCCGACCTCGTGATTCAGAAACCGCATGTCGAATCCGGCGTTATGTGCGACGAGAACCGAATCGCCAATAAACCTCAGAAACGCGTCGCCGACTTCGGCGAACTTCGGCGCATCCTTAACCATCTCATCCGTGATCCCTGTTAGTAATGAGATAAAGAAAGGAATCGGTGTCTCCGGGTTAACGAGGGTATGAAACTCCCCGACTATTTCACCCTTCTTTACTCTGTATGCTCCGATCTCGGTCACGCGGCATGGCGGGGTTTTCGCACCTGTAGTTTCTAAGTCGAACACCACGAACCCCGCTTCGGAGAGCTCGATCGCATCGTGATCCGTCTCAACCAATCCTACGTCGTCGCCGTTGAGTACTAGCCGTGCGTCACGAGCAACAAGATCGGAAACAAGCAGCCGCGCAAGCGGCGGATTCGCATTCCTAATACTCATGACATAATCGACGACCGCGGTCGCAGATGCGCTTCCACCGATCGAAATCAGGAAATCGATCGTCGTGTTTACCAGAAGCGAGTCGGAAACAAGATTTGGGTGAGGCTGCATGCTGGAAATATTCTAGCTGTATTATCGTGACGCGTAAACGACTGCGTGTCGCACAACCGATACTTTTTTGGCATAATCTCATTTCGATCACGGCCCGATGAAAGACATCCTTCAACATTTCAGGCAAACCGACGCACTGCTCGAGGGACACTTTATTCTGTCCAGCGGTTTGCACTCGCCGAAATATTTGCAATGCGCTCTGGCTCTGCGGAATCCGGCCGACGCAAATAAGTTCGGGCGGGCGATAGCGGATCGGGTGCGAGGTTCCGGTATCGAGACTGTTGCGTCGCCGGCGATCGGCGGGCTTATTATCGGGTATGCGGTCGCGCAAGCGCGCGATGTACCGTTCATCTGGACCGAGCGTCAAAACGGCATTATGACGCTGCGTCGCGGCTTCACGATCAAGCCTGGCGAGAAGATCCTCGTCGTCGAAGACGTCATAACGACGGGCGGATCTACACGCGAATGTATAACTGCACTCGAACAACATGGGGCCAAGATCGTGTCTGCTGCGTCGATCATCGATCGCTCTAATGGAACGGCAGATGTCGGTGTGCCGCGGATCTCACTCGTGGAAATGGACGTTCCAAGCTACGATCCTGACCACTGCCCACTATGCGCCGGCGGCAGCGCTGCGTCAAAGCCCGGAAGCCGCCAATGAGATCCGATGCCGTCGACCGTTTTTGGGAAGAATTTTGCGCCGTGAATCCTGCGGTGGCCCTTGGAACGCCATATCAAATCTGGTTTTTCGGCAACACGCGGGAAATGGCATCGGAATTGGCGCGGCTGGTGTTGGCGGGTACGAAGACTGCGACAGCAAGTCTGCTCGCTGTTAATGAATTGAATCCGGAGGACGCTCCACGACCCGACGGTATCAGTGTCGTAACCGATTTCGATGGGGATCCGGTGTGCGTGATACAAACAACCGAGATTCGTCATCTCCCGTTCGATGAGGTCGATGCTGAGTTCGCAGCCGACGAAGGTGAAGGGGACCTTTCACTTGATCACTGGCGGCAGGTACATTCGGACTATTTTGGCAGGGAGGCTCGTGCCGGTGGTTTCGAGTTCGACGGCAGCTCGATCGTTTGTTGCGAAAGATTCAGACTTCTATACCCTCGATGAATTACAAACTTCTCATACAATACGATGGCACCGATTTTCACGGTTGGCAGGTGCAGGAAAGCGATCGCACTATCCAAGGCGAGCTCGAGCGCGTGATCGGGATGCTCGAAGATGCAAAGGTCGGTGTCATTGGATCCGGACGGACCGACGCCGGCGTTCATGCCGAAGGGCAGGTTGCTAATGTGATGGTCAATCGCTCATTCACACCTGACAAGCTGCGAGCCGCGATCAATGGAAATCTGTGGCGAGATATTCGGATCTTAAAAGCGGAAAAAGCTCCGGACGAATTTCACGCTCGTTTCTCGGCGAAGAGGAAAACTTATCTCTATCGCATCGTAAACGCACCCGTGATGTCGCCGTTCTGGCGACGGTTTGCTCATCACGAATACAGGCCTCTCGACATCGCGCGAATGACAGCCGCTTCCCGGCTTCTGCTCGGCGAGCATGATTGGACGGCGTTCGCATCGGCCCATTCGGATGGCGACTCGCGCATCAGGACCGTTCTTGATTGCACGATACAATCGCGGTGGGACAGTCGTGCATCGGCAAACATGATCGAGTTCGAGATCAGTGCGAATGGCTTTCTACGCTACATGGTCCGCTCGATTATCGGCACACTCATCGAGGTCGGGCGAGGCGAAAAAGATTCTGATACAATTCAGACGGCGATCGTTACAGGGGACCGAAATCTTGCCGGCACAACCGCGCCGTCGCATGGATTGACGCTACTAAAAGTCGATTACGAATAGGATCGATATGTTTATCTATCACATTGTATTGCCCGGGGTCTGGGAACGATTTAAGGGAAGACCGTCGTACCAGCCGGAAAGCCTGACAACCGAGGGTTTCATTCACTGCAGCTACCCGAGCCAGCTTGAAGCAGTTCTGAAGCGATACTACAGTGGCGTCGAAAAGGTCCTCATCCTGAAGATCGACACCGAAAAGCTGCTTTCAAAACTCGTCAAAGAGCCATCGACCAACGATGAAATGTATCCGCACATCTATGGCCGGCTGAATCAGAATGCTGTCGTCGACGTGCAGGAGCGAGTCTTAAGAGGGAATGGTTTTGAAGGTTCGTATTGATCCGCTAATCCATGCGTAACCACTTCGCTGAAATCCTGAAACCGAACTCGGCGGACGCAAAGCTCCTCGAATCGATAGATCCCGAGCGCCTTCCGCAACACATCGCCGTCATTATGGATGGTAACGGACGATGGGCGAAGAAACGCGGCAAGCCGCGCATCTTTGGTCATCGTGCCGGTGCCGACTCGGTGAAGGCGATCGTCGATACGAGCACCCGGCTTGAAATTAAGGCTGTCACGCTATACGCATTTTCGACCGAGAATTGGAAGCGGCCGAAGAGCGAAGTGTCAGGTTTGATGTCGATGCTGAAGCGATATCTGCGAAGCGAGCTCGAAGAGGTTCACGGGCACAACATTCGTTTTCAGGCTATCGGTCAGATCGAGGGGCTGAGTGATGACGTTCAAAAAGAGATCGCATTCGCGATGGAGAAGACGTCGAGAAATACGGGAACGGTCTTGAGTGTCGCGCTCAATTACGGCGGGCGTGCCGAGATCCTGGAAGCGTGTAGGAAGGCGATGCGAATGATAATTGCTCAAGGAGGTTCGCCCGAGGATCTGTACGAAGCCGATATCGAACGCAATCTTTACACGCATGGACTGCCCGACGTTGATCTTCTGATCCGGACAAGCGGTGAGATGCGTATCTCGAATTTCTTGCTTTGGCAGCTCGCTTACAGCGAGATTTACGTGACACCGACGCTGTTTCCCGATTTTCGACGTGCGGAAATTTTCAAAGCGATCATTGATTATCAAAAACGTGAGCGGCGGTTTGGGGATGTGAAGGCGAAAGACAAAACTTTTGCGAAATAATTCTCGAGGACACTTCAATTTCGTTGGTGTACCTACCTCCGAGTGCGCATGTTTCGTGCGTTTCGTGTGTTTCGTGGTTCCCATCTTCTAAGCCGGAAACCACGAAACACACGAAAAGAAGTTCCAGGGATAAGCTTTGACCTTTTAATCACAGTTGGCGCGATAAAGATGAAAACTCGAATCCTAACGGCTGCCGTTGCACTCCCGATACTGATCGCCTCGATCGTGCTTCCTTCTTACGTACCCGAGACGGTTTGGATATTTGTCGCGATCGCAGTGCTTGCTTTAGCCGCCGGATTGTTTGAGTTCTATTCTCTGACGAAAAAGCTCGAGCTCAAGGCGGATGCCGGCATCGGTTATCTGGGAGCGACGGCATTAACCGTCGCATTTATTTTTGACGCGCCGGCGACCGCACCTGATCTGCTGATGATGACGCTGGCTGTGTTTCTGATCATCGTACTCGTCACACAGACATTTCGCTTCCAAAAGGACTTCTCGAAGATGCTGGGCGGTGCCGGCGTAACGGTCCTCGGAGTTTTGTATCTCGCATTCCTTGGCGGCTTTCTGATTGCTATGCGAGTCGGTTTTGAAGGCCACCCGTACCTTTCAACGCATCTGCTTGGGTTCTTTTTCCTTGTGCTGATGGGATCCGATACCGGGGCGTATTTCGCGGGCCGTGCTTTTGGCAAGCACAAACTCGCTCCCGGAATTTCTCCGGGAAAGACTGTCGAGGGTTTGATCGGCGGCCTCGTCGCTGCCGCGGCGTTTGCTGCTCTGGCGACTTTCTCGTTTTTTCCCGACCTGCCTTATCTATTCTCAATACCACTCGCGATCGTCATGGCAGGTGTCGGCGTTCTCGGTGACCTCGCTGAAAGCGCGATGAAGCGCGGATCGAAAACGAAAGATGCCGCTAGCATCCTTCCCGGCCACGGTGGACTA
>JANMUW010000493.1:0-4240 GCA_031392105.1 Acidobacteriota bacterium
TGCAGTACTGGCAACTGAACGGGCATCCGCGAGCGATCTGCATCATCGGGAAGTAACCAGTATCGAAAAACTGGTCCATGAAACCCGCGAGATACGGCGAAGGAATTTCATCAAGATCGCGTATGCGCTCGATCTCGCCGCCGGCGACAAACTCGCCAGTCTTTCGGTCGATCCAGATGTTTCCTGGAACTGCCTCCTCCTGAAGACCTTCCAGACTCTTACCAACATCACAGAAGCGCTGAATGATATTCTTGAACGCTCGCTCGCCTTCATATGTCGGTCCGCGCACAGCGATATCGACTGCGGGTAGTGTTCGCATGTACGATTCCTGCTCGGCGGCGGTGAGCGGAAAGTTCGGCCCACCCATGAGCGTGAGCATGTCGGGCTTTCTTGCCTTTGCGTGCTCCGCAAAGTGATATGCCAGTTCGTGGTTCCAGGAATAGCTGCTCAAGCCGAGCACATCCGGCGGCTGGGAATCGAGTATCCGCTTTAGATCTTGCGGCTCGCGCACGATGGTGAATTCAAGCGGCTCCGCGCTCTTCACATAAGCGTTAGCATACGTTGCCAGATTTGCAACGCCGAGGGGATAAACATCCGACGAAATAGTTACTTGATTGTGGCCAAGATCGGCTAAAACAATTCGCATACTCTTTGTGTTACTCCGGCAGTTAACTGAACATCACTGTCCCGTTTTAGGATCGATGATGCTTTCCGAACTCCATCGGATATTTTTGTATTCGGTTTCCACCCCGTGAGATTCAAAAGCTTCTCAATGCTTACGGGGTCGTGTGCCATCTCCTCGCGTCGCGTGGGAAGAGCGCCAAAACTCAGTCTGGACTCCTCGACATTCAGAATGTCCGCCGCGGTTCGAACGAATGAACGGATCGAGGTCAAATTGCCCGTCGCGACGTTTACAATTTCTCCCGCCGGGCAGTCTGAAATTCCTAACCGCAACAGAGCCTCTGCGACATCTTCGACATACGTGAAATCACGTTTGTGAGTGCCGGCGGTGAGCTCGATAGATCGGTTGTGTCGTGAAGCGGCGATCACTGTCGGCAGAAGCCGATCTTCCGATTCGCCTGGACCGTAAACAGCGAATAACCGGGCGGTTACACCGGCGATCAGCTCTTCCCGGCAGATTGAGCTCACCGCTTCGGTACCGGCAGCTTTCGATTTTCCGTAGAGTGTTGTCGGACGCACTGGCGAACTCTCGCTTAGGTCGCCTATCACGTCGCCGTACTCCATCGCCGAACCGACATGGACAACCCTTTGTCCCGTCCAGTTGGTAGCCGCCGGCGTGCTTCCCACCGAACTGCATATCGCTTTCGGAAGTTCCGTATTGATCTGATAGGCGAGTTCTTCCGAACGCTCGGACTTATCAACTCCGTATCCGGCCAGATTGAAAATCACCGTCGGACGGATCTCCCCTATCAGACGTCGCAGTCTTCCGAACTCGAGCAGATCGACCTTGAAAATATCCCCGCGGATCCCGTATCTGAGAAACGTCCTCTTAGCACCGGCGCAATCGCGAGCCGGCAAGTACAGTTCGGCTCCGGCCTTCGTTAAAAGTCCGGCGACCCAGCGACCGATGAAACCGGAGGCGCCTATAACGAGGACAGGAACCCCCGCATACGACTCAAGAACGCTTTCCAATGGAACTGCTTTTTCCTGCATTATTCGTTGCTTGCGGCGACGGCCGTTCCGGCACTTATCGGACCGGCAGCGACTTCGTAATCGCGCCCTGTCAACGAAGGACTCCGCACGATCCATACCGGTCGGTCGCCGTAGTGTTCAAACAATTTCTCTCGTGTCGCCTCGTCCCTGTCCCATGCAAAAACGGGTGCGTCGCCGGAGAGATCGAGCGAGTTGTAAATGAAGGCCGAATCATAGTCGGGGTGCTGATTGCCCTGGACCAGGACCAGACTTCGGCCGAACTCGTACTTTTTCGCTAGCTCGCGAATGTCCGGCTTCATACCTCGAAAATCGTGATACTTGTCGATCGCTCGCCACGGCACGAACACGCAAATGGTTAATACGACCAATGCACCGACAGCCCCATAAAGACGAATATCCGCATCGGGACTGTGTTCGCGAAGGTCCTCTGCGAGCGATTCGACGCCCCTTACCGTTAGGACTATCAGCGGCACGATCATTAGAAACCAATAACGAGCCCCGAAATCCGGACCGCCGCTGAAGTAATAGAAAAAGTGCAGGATATAGATCACTGCAATTACGCCTAGCATAAGAAGATCGCTTCGGCGAAATCGTGCGAAACAGACGAAGGCCCCGATCATAAGAAACGATCCGATCGTCCAGCCCAACAGCTCGCTGTTTAGCGCCGAAACGTTTAGATTCGTATTGATCAAAGCATCGATCGGTCCGTGACCCGGATAAGGATCGAGCTGCCAACCCATTCCACGGTCGGGTCCGAAACCGTACGCGTTTGAGTTTGGACCAAAGACCGCATCCGTATAGATATTGATTGGAAACTGAAGAGGCTTACCGGTCAGACTCGCGTTGAATGCCAGTCCGATCGATCCCGCGAGCAAAGTTCCGAGAGCCATGCCGCTGATGGCCTTGAAATTTAATCTCCGGCCGCCAATTCCGATTGCCCATATACCGATCAATCCGGCGACCGCAACGGCTTCGAGCGGACGAATGATCGAGATGAATCCAATTGCGAACCCGGAAACCAGACCCCATCTCCATCTTCCCGTCTCACGTGCCTTTAGTGCTCCCGCGGCCGCGATAAGAAAACATGTGAGTGCCGCCATGTGCGTCATAAAACTCATCGCCAGGAAAATGAACCACGGCGACACGGCAAGGAGAAGAGTCGTAAGCCTCGCGACCGACGAAGAGTAGAGCCGTCTGACGAGCCAATAACAAAGAAAGATATTTATTCCGGCGAGTATCGGATTGATCAGGAACGGCGCACCCATCAACACTCCGAGCGAAAGTAGGATCGCCCATCCTGGTGGAGTAACCGGGTACCAAACATTCCCGTCAACTTTCATCAGGTAGACATCGAACGCCTCGGGAACCGGTGGTGCCGGTGTCGTTAGTGAGCCGGATGCGATAACACGGGCTTGCATCAAATAGGCAACTTCATCAGGAATGTGCGGATGGCGTTCGTACGAATAAACATTCAAGATAACGGCAAGCAGCGTAACGAACACTGCCGCCGTCAACGGAAAGCCGTAGCTGATTCGCCCGTCGACAGACTCATCACCGACGAAGCGATTGATCATTCCGCGCAATGTCCCAATTGAATCCGTCGGAATTGCCTTTGCGAAAAGTAGAAGGCTCGCCAAGCTCAGCAACTGTAGAAGTCCGGCAACTACGAACTCGACCA
This sequence comes from Acidobacteriota bacterium, assembly GCA_031392105.1. Classification (GTDB taxonomy): domain Bacteria; phylum Acidobacteriota; class Blastocatellia; order Pyrinomonadales; family Pyrinomonadaceae; genus OLB17. Next base: position 3,353 of record JANMUW010000493.1, read on the forward strand.
GATAAACCGAAGGGATTGGCGAAACCGTCGTCGTCGGAATAAAGAAGCACAGTGCAAGAATCAACACTTGCCAAGGGCGCAGACTCGTGCGGACCCAACTCACCAAACCAGGGATGAATTGCCGCATCGCGGCGATCACCACAATCAACTGGACTAGAAGTCCCGCGGCAAACAACGCGTTTGGATACGACAACCATTCACTGATCGGTTTGTAGTGTTGATATCGCAGCTGATAGCCCGCGTTTATCAATTGCAGAGAAAACGTTTGGCCGACCATCGCCAGCGAGAACCAGAACGCGGCCTTTTGCCATCGGCTGGCGATAGCAATTCCCGAAATAATGCAGGACAGTCCAGCGGCAAACGGCACCAACGCGAAGGCGTTATTAGCCGCTACGTCGACACCGCCGGCTAGACCAAGTACAGCCGCGACCAGCAGAACAAGTCCAGCTGCAACTAATCCTGATCTAATTAGCTGAATATGAATGGACACTTTTTCGCTAACAGAATCTGAGAAATGGTCGGGCGAAATCACACTCATGGTCATCTGTAGTTCAAGAAACGAAATCACTGTTCACCGCAAATCGTCAACACGCCTGGGGTAGGGATGGCAACGGTCAGTTGTCCGGTTGAATCAAGTTCGGCATCGTGAACTTTAACGGTCGCATCGTCGTCGGTCGTGTAGGTCACCGAATAGCGGCCGGGAGATAGGCCGCGCACAACGGCAGTGCCCGGAGATTGGGCGTTTATCACGACCGTTTGGCTGCCGTCGCTGCCCAGGAATGCTACAGGGTCAAGGCTTGAATTTAATGTCGATGCGCCGATACGAGTCGCTCCCGGCCTTACGCATTTAAAGTATTGACGCAGGAACCTACTCCGACGACCCAAGGT
>JANMUW010000064.1:0-12275 GCA_031392105.1 Acidobacteriota bacterium
CGGCGAAATACAAAGATCGACGATCCGATCAAAGCGTAAAAGATCCATGAGCCGAACACCACATAATCCGTCAGCGTGTCAAAGGATCCGGATAATGCGAGAATGCTCGCCCATACACCCTGGAATAAAACGCCATTGACCGGCACCGCATTGACCGATAAACGGTCAAAGGTCTTGAGCATCATCCCATCCTGGGCCATCGCGTACGGGATCCGAGACGCGCTAAGAATGGATGTGTGAAGCGTACCGAGCGACGACAGCATTAGACCGACCGTGAATATCGCCACGGCGACACCCGTCGCAAGACTCAATATATCACCGCCAAAAAACTTGCTGACAACCGCCATCGCAACCGACGAGTCCTTGGAAACCGATGCGATCGCCGTCGGATCGAGAATATAAAAGTACGCGACGTGAACGCTGACGTAGAGCATGATCACAACGAGCACGCTGCCGATTATGGCGATCGGGATATTACGATTCGGATTCTTTACTTCACCGGCGACGAACGATAGGTTGTCCCACCCATCGTAGCCCCAGAGCGCGGCGAGCATGGCGGCACCGAATCCGCCGAGGAATGTAAATTCAGCCGAGCCAAAACGCACGGATGAATTGACTCCTTCACACGTGCCGCCGACCTCCATCAGCGAAAAGTTTCCAAAACTTCCTCCGGTTACAAACAAAAACGCCCCGAGCCCGACGAAGACAACGAGTGCAATTTTTACAAAAGTAAGTGCGGCCGCGATCTGTCCGCTCATGCTGACGGAGAGACAGTTGACGGTGGTAAAGATCGCTATGACCGCGATCGCTATGATCTGAAGCGACGTTATTTCATAGTCGTACCCCAGGATGTTCGTCTTCAGCAGCGTCTGCTTCAACGCTCCGCCGAGATAGTCGTTCAATGCGATGGCAAAGACAACGGCGACGCCGGCCTGAGCTCCGGTGCGGGCAACGAACATCTGCATCCATCCGAACAGAAAGCTCGAAAGACGCCCGTACGAATCCCGCAGGAAAACGTATGGCCCCGCAGCCTGCGGCTTCATCGCAGTGAGCTCGGCGTACGTCAGTGCTCCGGCGAGCGAAAGCAGTCCTGCGGCGATCCAGGCGATGATCACCCACGTCGGGCTGCCGACGTTGCATGTCATGACGCGTGCCTTTAGAAACACACCCGTGCCAATCACGTTCCCGATGATCACTGAGATCGCCGCGATCAGGCTGAGTCCACGGATAAGCGTGAGTCGTTCGTTCGTATTCGGGTCCATACTTTTCTTTTAAGGAGAGCGAGGCTGGCAGTATCTTACGCGCACGATACGAGGACTTCCAAGTCCGGACTTTCGTTCGGATGGCCGACACCGTCGTCCTCTGTTCGCATGTTAGAATCAACGCCGTGTTCGAGATCAAACTTTCGGCTGACGAGCTGGTCGCAAAACTATTGGGCCTTTCTGAGAATGAGCCCGTCTACATTCTGGACAGCTGCGGCATCGGGCATCTCGGGTCCCACCTTCTGATCGCGGGCCTACGCCCGGTAGAAACAATCGAATTTGCGAACGACGATCCCGAAGGCACGCTTCGTCTGCTCGACTCAAAACTCACGAGCAACAATGCCGCGATCCTTACCTTGTCTTACGAGTTCGGAACCAAACTTCAACCGATTTCGACGACGCCTAAGCCGATCGATCGAGGCGAGCCCGACCTCTTCCTTGCTCTTTTTGATCTTCTGATCGTTCACGATTACGACACAGGCCGTTCCTGGATCGTCGGCGACAGCGAGTTGGCCCCGGGTCTTCAAGCCCTGATCGAAGGACAAGATTATTCTGTCGAAAGCCGCGACGTCACCCGCGAAGCTATCGGCCCCGTGATCTCGAACTTTACGAAATCGGAGTATGTTGATGCCGTCGAACGCATCCGGGAACATATCCGCAGCGGAGATACTTACCAGACGAATTTGACCCAGCAATTGCGATGCACAGTTTCGCGAAACGCTATCCCGCAATCCATCTATTGGCGACTAAGGCGAGATCACCCGGCGCCATTCTCCGCATTCTTGAAACGCGAGCGATCTACGGTTGTCTCAGCATCGCCCGAAAGATTTTTTCGCACGACTCGTCGCGGCGACATCGAGGCGTCGCCAATTAAGGGAACCAGGCCGAGGGGAAAGAACGCGGACGACGATATGCGCCTTCGGTCCGAGCTCCTGTCGAGTGGGAAGGACCGCGCGGAGAATACGATGATCGTCGATCTCACCCGTAACGATCTTGGCAAGGTCTGCGAATTCGGGAGCGTGGTCGTCGAAAAACTGTGCGAACTCGAAGAGCACCCAACGCTTTTCCACCTCGTCTCAACCGTCAGTGGAAAGCTTCGCAGCGAAGTTAAGTTCTCTGAGATTCTCCGAGCTGTTTTTCCATGCGGCTCGATAACCGGTGCCCCAAAGATCCGAACCATGCAGATCATCGACACACTGGAGAAGTCGGCGCGCGGTCTTTCGATGGGAGCGATCGGAGTTTACCTGCCCGAGAGTTGGAATTTTGGAACCGTCGCCGTCGATTCAATATTCGATCTGAGTGTTGCGATCCGCACGATGGTCATAGCGGACGGAGAAGCTGTCTTCAATGTCGGGGGCGGCGTCGTGATCGACAGCGATCCGAAAAAAGAATTCGACGAGTCGCTACTAAAAGCACAGGCGCTCCTCGCGGCGCTCGGCGCTTCATTTCCGGCGAGGGATGAGTAGATTGCGGAACCTTCTTCGACCCCAGGTGTCTAACATCCCAGCCTGGTGAAGGAGAACCTGATGACAAAACCTCAAATCAACGTCACGCCACTTATCGATGTCCTGCTTGTTCTCTTGATCATCTTCATGGTCGTAACACCGCTGAAGCCCAGTGCGTTTCAAGCGAAGATACCTGCAGAGCCGACCCAAGATCCGCGCGTAGAGCCTCCGCCGCTCGCCTTGGTTGTCGCAGTCAATGCGGATTCGAGTTTAAAGCTCAATAAGGGTAGCAACCAGGGTACGGTCGAAGCACCGGAAAAACTGATCGCCGAGCTCCGAACGATCTTTGATCTTCGGATGCAGAGCATGGCGTTTGCGGAACCCGATGGATCAGCGCCTCATATCGAAAAAACGGTCTTCATAAAAGCTCCGCGCGGGCTTGATTACGGGAGCGTGGCCAAAGTCGTCGATGCCGTAAAATCCTCAGGTGCGAGCCCTATCAGCCTCCAGATCGACGATCTCGATTGAGTCTGGAACCGCGAAAAAGCTTTGTGGTATAATTCGGGCGTGTCGGGGCGCTCGCTCCCAACACGATGTCTACCCTACTCTCCGCCTTCAGCAAGCGTCGATGGTGAATTACTACGAAACGCTAAAAGTCTCACCCAAAGCCTCGAAGTCCGAGATAAAATCGGCATACCGGCGATTAGCGCGCAAGCTCCACCCCGATAAGAACAACGGCTCAGAAGAAACCGCACGGGCATTTGCTGCCATAGCCGAAGCCTACGAAGTCTTGAGCAACCCGAATGAGCGGGCATCGTACGACAAACGAATTCTCCAGGTCCAATATAACGGTTCGACAAATGGCGACTCCGTCTTTGCCTCCTCGAACACGCACGCCCGGCGATGGCGGCAATTGGTCTACGAGCACCGCTACAACGAGATAATCGATCGAATGATCGCCGAGGAACGCCGCGAATCGATGGCCCTTCAGCGGATCATTTTTCCAATGGTCGCGCTCTTTCTTTCGACGCTGGTCGTTGCGATCTTTAAACCACAGATATTTGTGAAGCTCGGCATACCCGGCATCATCATCCTCGCGACCTTGTTTGTGGTCGGCCTCATTCACCTCATCGGCCGGATTCGGGAGGCTCTCGAGCGATACTCGTACCGTTCGGACGAGATCCATGATTCGATAATGGAGGCCGAGGGGGCCGTCGTGAAGCCCTATTCCCGCTTTTTGGCAGGAATGTTCCTGATTGTGGGAGTGGTCGCAAGCTTCGTTATCGGCCTGTTAATTGGGAACTACGCAGATTTCGGCTCGATACCGCAACCCCCTCTGTTCTGGTTCGCAAACCCCGAGTTTGTCCTGTATCCGCCGATATTTGTACTCCTGGTCGATCTGATGCACTCTATCGTCCTGCGGACGGAGCATTAGCCCGGTGCTTGACGTTCCCAGGGCCGGCAATTATAATCTCTTTTTTCTTTTAAGGATCGAAAGGTAACGAATTTTAATGGCAAATCATAAATCAGCACAAAAACGCGTTCGTCAGAATACGAAGCGTAACGAAATTAATCGCAGTAACCGAAGCAAGCTCCGGACACAGATCAAGAGCCTTCGGTCGGCCCTGGCCGGGTCGGATAAAAAACTGAGCACCGAACTTTTGAATCCGACAGTTTCGCTCATCGACAAGGCGGTAAATAAGGGTCTGATCCATAAGAACACCGCGGCGCGTCACAAATCGCGTCTGACAAAACACGTTTCCGAACAAGCATAGGGCGAGTTTCTACCCTCACGTTTCATAGTTTTCTCCTTTAATTACGGAAGTAGCCAATGGTGGCTGCTTCCGCTTTTTTGTGTGCTCCGGCCGCGTTCCGAAAGCCGGCATGCGTGCTACAATCCGCGTGTGCCCGCAACCCGACGCTACAAATATTTCGACCTCATAATGGCGGCATTTGTCGCCGTCCTCCTTTGCTCAAGTCTGATCGGCGTGCACAAAGTCTCGTCCGTAAATCTTCCTTTCTACGGCGAGTACATCTACGGTGCGGGGGTCCTGTTTTTCCCGATCAGTTATCTCTTCAACGACATAATGACGGAGGTCTACGGCTTTGCTCGTTCAAGACGTGCGGTCTGGGCCGGCTTCGCCGCACTCATCTTTGCGTCGGTCATGTCGTACGCCGTTACCGCCCTGCCGGCGGCTCCGACGATGTCGGCCGACCATCAATTCGCGGTCAATTTTATCTTTGGACAAACGGCGCGAATAGCCCTCGCTTCGCTCGTCGCGTTTTGGGCGGGTGAATTTATTAATTCTTTTGTACTTGCAAAACTCAAGGTCTTGACCGAAGGGCGATTTCTTTGGATCAGAACGATCGGCTCGACATTCGCCGGCGAAGCACTCGACAGTGTCATCTTCTACCCGATCGCTTTCCTCGGGACGTGGTCGAACGAACAAGTCGTTAGCGTGATGATCGGGAATTACTTTATCAAGGTGATATGGGAAGTCGTCGCGACGCCAGTCACGTATGCGATCGTCAATTTCTTAAAGAAAGCTGAACAAGAAGATTTCTACGATCGGGAGACCGATTTCAATCCATTTACATTAGAAGTTTGAAAGGCTGATGAAACTCAACCTCGACACTCCCATCATCGAGTTCCACAACCACGGAATCTCAAAGCTCTCGGCAGCGATGGCTCGAAAGCTTGCGATGGCTGTTGCTGGCGAATCCGCGAAGAGCGATCTAACCGAGGCCACCGTCGAAGACCTTTTGAATTATTTCCCGATGCGATATGAAGATCGGTCGAATCTACTTCCGATCGATCAGCTCTACGATGGGATTGAGGCGTCAGTCGAGCTTTACACCCGCGTCGCCGGAGGATTTCAGGTTGGCAAGAACCGCGGCCCCAAAGCACCGCCACTCTTCATCTTCGAGATCTCGGCGAGCGACGCCGAACGGACAAAAAAACCTGTCGTGATTTGGTGGTTCGTTTCCGGAAGACAGGCGCAGCACATCATCGGTTATTACAAAGAGCGATTCGATCGCGGCACGCGCTTCGTTGCATACGGCAAATGGGAATGGGATGGCCGGCGAAATACTTTCGCGCTGAATATCAAAAAGCCGGATGAGCTCGAGGTTTTGCCCGACGTCTCAGAACCGCCTCCCGGCGGGTTGCTAGCCAAGCCAGAACCGGGACCGGGAGCGACCGGGACTACCCGCGAGCGCAATTCGCCCGTCGATTCCGAAGAATTCGACGAGACCATCGACCCTGAATTCGCTATGATCCACACCGCACGCCGAGTCCCGGTTTATCGCAAGCTCGGGCCGTTCATGACAAAGCGATTGCGCGAGATAATGTTCGGTGTAATTCAAAACCTCGATCCCGCGTCGGTCGATGAGACCCTGCCTGCGGAACTATTAAAAGAACAAGGCCTGATTCCCCGCTCCCGGGCACTCGCTGAGATACACTTTCCGCCTGAAGATTCCACGATCCTCGAATACGAAACATTCCGGAGCCGCGCCCACCGTCGCCTGATTTTTGAAGAATTCTTCTGGCTTGTTTTTGCCCTAACGCTGGTCCGCGGGGAACGACAAAAAGAACCGAAGGGCACGGTAATTGAAATGCCGCCTGCAATGACGGATCGAATGAAGAGCATCGCGCCATTCGATCTGACGGATGCACAGTCTCGTGTGATCCGGCGCATTGTTGATGACATGACCTCTGACGCTCCGATGAACCGGCTTCTGCAAGGCGATGTCGGGAGCGGTAAAACGATCGTTGCGTTCATGGCGATGTTCGCGGCGATCGAGAACGGCTATCAAGCCGTGCTCATGGCACCGACTGAGATACTGGCTGATCAGCACGCGCGAAATGCGGAACGTATTTTCGCGAACACTAACTACAAAGTCGGGCTCCTGAAAGGCAGCATGCGCGCTGCTGAAAAACGAAAAGCTCACGAAGCAATTGCATCCGGCGACACGCAAATTGTTATCGGCACACACGCCGTTATTCAGGACGCTGTAAAGTTCGAAAAACTTGGACTCGCTGTTATCGACGAGCAGCATCGATTCGGCGTCCTGCAGCGCTCAGCTCTTCGAGCGCTCGGATACAATCCCGACATTCTCGTGATGACGGCGACGCCGATCCCTCGCTCACTTGCGATGACCGTCTACGGGGATCTCGATGTTTCGGTCATTGACGAACTTCCTCCCGGCCGCACACCGGTGAAGACGGTCGTCGTCGGTGAGGACCAACGCGACGGCGTGTATCGCGGGATGGTGCGCGAGATCGAGCAGGGCCGCCAGGTTTACATCGTGTATCCGCTGATCGAGGAGTCAGAAAAGGTCGATCTGAAAGCGGCGACCAAAATGTTCGAAGAACTGCGCGACAAGATCTTTCCGCGGTATCAGGTTGGCCTGTTGCACGGAAAAATGAAAACGCTCGAAAAGGAAGAGATCATGCGCCGCTTCGTCTCGGGTGAGCTAAACATTCTCGTCTCGACAACGGTTATCGAGGTCGGTGTCGACGTCCCAAACGCGTCACTCATGGTGATCGAACACGCGGAGCGCTTTGGCCTCTCTCAACTGCATCAGCTTCGCGGGCGCGTCGGCCGCGGTGCGGACAAAAGCTTCTGTGTGCTATTGACTGGCGACAAAAAAACCGCAGTCGCCAAAGAGCGACTCGGCATCATGGAGGAAACTAATGACGGTTTCCGCATCGCCGAGAAAGATCTTGAGATCCGGGGTCAGGGCGAGATACTAGGTACGCGACAATCCGGCATTCAATCATTCAAGATCGCCAATATTATTCGCGACATCGAGATCCTTGACGAAGCTCGACGATCGGCGGAGAACCTTCTCGGATCGAAGCGAAACAGTAAAGAAACCCAGCGACTAGTTAAACAGGTTCGCGGAAACCCGCGTTTTGGCCTAGCAAATATAGGCTGAAAAATCTTTTTCTAGCTTTTTCCTCTTGAGTTCGTTATATTTGCCGAGCAGTTTACCCTAATTCGTTCGAGGCAGAATCAAAGACTTTGGGCTGTATCTTACTGCCCCTGGTCGCACCCAAATTAGCGGTCGAACTCTCTGACGCGCTACACCGGACTTAAGCTGAGATGGAAAATCGACGCCCTCCCCGATCCAACTCAACTGACCGAAAGCCATATTTCGGCCAGGGTCGAGGTACGTCGTCGTACCGCGACAATACCAGATCGGGAAAACCGCAGTCGGACGGGAATCGTTTCGCGGGTCGTACCGGTGACGGACGGGTCCCGGCTCAAGGAACGCGTTCCAACGATTCGCGATGGCGCGACGGCAGATCCGACGGAGGTATTAGAAGAGACGGTGCAAAGAGGTTTGGGCCCGGCAGAGTAGATAGATCGAAAGGTGATCAAAGGGTGCGTCCCCGAACCGGAAAGCCCGGCGTTGTCGAGAATGAGATCAAGATAACGTCGGATGCACAGATAACCGACGGACGCTTTCGCGGCAAGACGTTGCTGAACTCGCCCTCACCAAAAGCTCCGCACACAAGCCGCAAGATCCGCGAGATTCTTTTCAGAGTAATATCCCGAAGAGTGAAAGGCGGTCGAATTCTTGACCTCGGCGCAGGCACCGGTACGATCGGGATCGAGTCCATTTCGCGGGGTGCAATGCTCGCCACGTTTGTCGAGCGCTCCGCCCGCACGTGCTCACTCCTCCGCAAGAACCTCGCCGAGATCGGAGTGAAGGACGGACATGGAGAAGTCGTCGAAGGTGAAATCCTTTCATTTCTAAAGAATGCATCTCGCCGAAAACGTGTATGGGACGTCGTTTACCTCGACATACCACAAGGCGACGAACACGCGGCGATCCTCGACGCCCTAGGCGGCGGTTGGGGAATCAAGTCGCGCGGCTTGCTTATCATCGAGCACGCATCCGAATTCTCGCATCACGACACCATCAAGCAGCTCAAGCGCTGGCGCACAATCGATAACGGCGAAAAGATTCTCAGCATTTATGAGAGAATCTGAATAGGGATTTTCGATTACGGAATGTGGACGCGAAATTTCTAACGCCTTCACCGCAACAATTGAAGAGTTGTTCTCGATTTGATTCCGCATTCGCTCTTTCACACCCCGCAATTTTTATATGCGCATTATCGCCGGCGAATTCCGCGGCCGTGTCCTGAAGAGCCCCACCGATAGCAGAACAAGACCGACCTCAGACCGCCTACGCGAAACTCTATTCAATATTCTGGCACCTAGGATCGGCGACGATACGCGGGTACTCGACCTGTGCGCAGGAACCGGTGCTATCGGGATCGAAGCCCTTTCGCGCGGGGCGGAGTTCGTTACATTCGTCGACAAATCGCGCCGGGCTTGTGCGCTGATCGAAGAGAATCTCGACCGGCTCGGTATCGAAGAATCTAAGACGGAGGTCGTCGCTCTCCCCGCAGTGAACTTCACGGGGCGAAAGCACTCCGTAGGGTGGGATATCGCTTTTTATGACCCGCCATACGACACCGACTATTCGCTCGTACTCTTCGACTTTGGCTCAGAGGACTCGAAACTACTCCGGGACGAAGGATTATTTATCGCGGAGCACCATTCGAAAAACATCCTGCCGGACGCTTCCGGAAATCTTCGGCGCTGGCGACTGTTGAAACAGGGCGACACGTGCCTTAGTTTTTATGAAACGAGTTGAGAGTTTTCTGAGTTCGCGGGAGTCTCGGAGTTTGCCAAGTTTTCAGAGTAGAGAGTTTGGTGGGTTGTAGAATTTACTGAGCTCGGAGAAGTCTTCCGAACCCGCCAACTGTGCCCACTTTGTAAACCTAGTGAACTCTGCAAACTCTTTGTGCGACCTCTGAAACTCTGATAACACGGTATGAAGATCCTCATCTGGCTTATCCTTTGTCTGATCTGGGGCACGACGTGGATCTTCATCAAAGTGGGTCTCGCCGATCTTCCTCCGATAACTTTCTCCGCCGCGCGCTTTTCGCTTGCCGTCGTCATACTGCTCCCCCTGATCTGGATCCGAGAGCTGCCGTGGCCGCGTTCCGCTTCCGAGTGGAAGCTAATTGCCCTAACCGGATTTCTTCAGTTCTCGCTTAATTACAGCGCTGTATTTTGGGCCGAACAGCACATAACGTCCGGCCTCGCCGCGGTCCTTCAGGCGACGATAACGGTGTTCGGTCTCCTGCTCGCGTGGATATTCTTACCCACCGAAAGGATCACCGGTATGAAGATCTTCGCCGTGCTTCTGGGTCTCGTCGGAGTCGCTGTAATTTTCATCGAACAATTGCGGGTGGAAAGCGTCAAAGCATTTCTTGGTTGCTTCGTCATCGTCGTTGGAGCATATTGCGCGGCACAAGCGTCGATACTCGTTAAGGCTCGTGCGAGTTCGCTTCATCCTGCAAGTTTGGTTTGCGCGCAGATGATCTGCGGCCTGCCGGCGATCGTCATCTATGCACTCGTTGCCGAAGGCAATCCGCTTTCGTTCAATTGGACGTGGACGGCTGTCCTTTGTGTGCTGTATCTGACCGTCTTCGGCACGATCGCAGCGTTTTGGCTTTACTACTGGCTTTTAAGTAAAATCGAGTCGACCAAGGCGATGATGATCTCGCTTGTGACACCGCTCATCGCGGTGCTTATAGGAGCGATCGTTCTCGATGAACGACTTCCGCCCCAGACGCTGTTTGGAGGAATTTTGATCGTCGCGAGTATAGGGTTGATTGTTATAAGACGGAAACGAGTTGAACCGCCGAAACGCCAAGACACAGAGAAGGCGTTTTAGTTTCCTTCGTCGCTCGGCGTCTCTGCGTCTCGGCGGTAAAAATCTCTGCTATGCACTTCAAATTCACAACCGCCGGCGAATCACACGGCAAGGCATTGATCGCAATTGTCGAGGGCCTTCCTGCGGGTTTACCGGTCGATATCGCGAAGATCAACCATGAGCTCTGGCGACGCCAACAGGGCCACGGCCGCGGCGGGCGGATGAAGATCGAGAAGGACGAGGTTCAGGTTCTCTCCGGCATTCGTCACGGGGCGGCGATGGGGTCGCCCGTGGCACTGGTGATCGAGAATCGCGACTTCGTCCATTGGCAGGATGTAATGTCGGCGGAGAAGTTGGATGAGCAGCCGAGGAACCCGAGACTTGTTACACGGCCACGGCCAGGCCACGCGGATCTCGCCGGAGGACAGAAATTTGGAGTTCGCGATCTGAGGAACGTGTTGGAGCGAGCATCCGCACGCGAAACTACTGCCCGCGTCGCGGCCGGAGCAATCGCCAAGCAAATGCTCGCCTTGTTCGGTATAGAAATCCGCAGCCACGTGGTTCAACTCGGAGGGATCCCGGACAGTTTACTGGAAAAGACATGGGACGAGATTGCCGCGATCGAGCTCGATTCCCCGCTGAATTGCGCGGATGCAGAAGTGCAGTTGCGAATGGTCGAGCTGATCGATCGAGCGAAGAACGATGGCGATACGCTCGGCGGAGTTTTCGAGGTGATCGCAAAAGGCGTCGTCACCGGTCTCGGCTCGGCGTACTCATGGACCGAAAAACTTGACGGCCGAATCGCCAGCGCATTTATGTCGATCCACGCCGTGAAAGCAGTCGAGATCGGCAGTGGAGTTGCGAATGCGGCTCGTCCGGGTTCGCAGGTACATGATGAGATCTTTTATAATGCGGAACTCGGAATGCGGAATGCGGAATCCGAATCGGAATCCGAATCCGACTCCGCATTCCGCATCCCGCATCCCGCATTTATACGGAGGACGAACCGCGCCGGCGGTCTGGAAGGCGGGATCACGAACGGCGAAGAGCTTCGTGTCCGTGGATATCTCAAACCGATCTCCACTCTCAAGAAGCCACTTCAGTCGGTCGATATCGATACCAAGCTGTCGAGTGAGGCGGCGTACGAACGCTCCGACGTCACAGTCGTTCCGGCCGCCGGCGTGATCGGAGAATCGATGCTCGCGATCGTTCTCGCGAACGCGATGCGGGAAAAGTTTGGCGGGGATTCGATCGATGAGATGAAAAGAAATTTTGACGCGTATCGTGACTCAATTGCGAGCTACTAAACTTCCTACTTTCCAATGTCCTTCCGGTACTGCATTCCATTCCATGAGATCAGGTCAACCGCAGTGTATGCGCTGTCAAGGGCTTTATCTAATGATTCGGCGATCGCGGTAACGCCGAGAACGCGCCCGCCCGCCGTTAGGAAGGAAGTCTCTAGTCCCAAGTCGCCGGTCCCAAGGTTTTCGTCCACCGGGAGAGTTGGGACGTGGGGCGTGGGACGATGAACTCCTTCTATCGTTCCCGCGTGAAAGATCGTAACGCCCTCGATACTACCCGCATCTTCGAGTCCCATGATGACGTCGCCGGTCCGGGGTTTCTGCGGATAGCCTTCAGCAGCTAACACTACGCAGGCCGAGTTACCGGTACGCCACTCGATCTTCGTATCCGCGAGATTACCACCAAGCATCGCTTCGCAGATCTCAACCAGGTCGCTTTCCAATCGCACAAGTATCGACTGTGTCTCCGGATCGCCGAATCGCACGTTGTATTCGAGCAGCTTGGGGCCGCTCTGGGTCATCAT
>JANMUW010000065.1:0-6920 GCA_031392105.1 Acidobacteriota bacterium
GCGAGCTTCGAAAGATCGAGATTCGAGAAATTGGCATTCAGATTCGAAAGGCTGCGATTGTTGAATGCTACAGTCGCTGCTCCATCCAGGCGTCCGTCCATCACAGACGCGGTCAGGTTGCTTAGCTCGGCCCGGTCGTTATTTACGTTTACGCTTGCCCGAGCGTCGCCGAGAGGTATGCTTCCGATGATGCCGCTGCCGATACTCATATCCGCGGTCACTCGATAGCGTCCCGACGGCTCAACAATAAAAACGGGTTTCGCGACCTTGACCGCCTCGAGCTGTCCGCCTTCGGGCAGTGCGCTCGTCTTTGTTAAGGAGACAGTTCCAGCGTCGACGTCGTTCGAGCGTCCCTGGATCGTTCCTTGTTTGATCGTCAGTCGGACGCCGCCGATGTTTAGGCTGCCGAGCGTCGCCGCACTTGTATCAACACGCGCGATCCTAATGTTGTCGGAATAAATTATCGTCTCCCGGTTTGCGTCGTGTATCTCGATCAACGGCGCCTGGACACCCGTGATCGTCGCACCACCGCCTTCGATCCGATCCGCTCTCACGCCGGAAAGCTCGAGGTCGGTCGAGTTAGGCAGATCCGTTAGTGCGAACCGATCCGCCCGCAGGTTTCGAACCCGATTGCCTTTCACGTTCGCCGAATCGGCAGTGACGCTGTCGAGACTCACATCGGTCTTTGGGCCGGCGTCCCGAACCTTTAAATTCCGTCCGGTCAGGCCCTGCAGTTGGTAATCTTTCGTCTTCAGAACTCCAGCCCTCGCGGTTGGTGCGGAAACGTTCGTCACACCGCCGTTTCGAGAAAACTTGAGATCGTTCGCATATAAGGTTTCGAACTCGGCTTCCGCGACCGAGAATCGCTGCGCTCGTCCATTTCCGGCCGAAGCCGTCAACTCTTTGTCCTTGTACTCGGCGACCGCATCCGAGAGAAACAATCCGCCTAGGGTCAGCGATTTTGTTTTCGCCGCCGCTGCCTGAAGCTCGCCGACCCAACGAAAATCCGTTCCTGATCCGCGGACGTTTCCCGCCAGCCTGAGGAAGTCGATCCTGAAATCCTCAAAGGTCAGCAGTTCGGCAACCGCCTTTCCGTTAGCTTCGTAGTTTGAGTTTGTGCCTTCGACGGTGGCAGCGATGTTGAAGGCTTTCAGATAGATACCTTCTGCCGTGAGCGCCTGCGAATCCGCAGTTCCTTCGATCTTGTACTTCTCGCCTTCGCCGGTGAGAGTGCCCTTGAAATTGCCGACCCCGCGAAGGCTCGCCCCGAGCGGAAAGGTGTTTGACGTCTGCGTCAGGTCGACTGTCGATTCGATGGTGAGGCTATACTTCGGAGCGGCCCAATCAGCGAGCGTACCGCTCATCGTCGAAATGCCGATCGGTGTTTCGATCTTTAGTTCGGTGATCTCGGCGCCGGTTCGGTCCGCGATGCCGCGTGCACGAATGTCGACATTCTCAAGCAGATGTTCGTCGTAAACAAATGTCGAATCGGTCGAGGTGAAATCGATCTTGTAACGTTTCTGCTCATCGTCCGCGACCTCATAGCTCTCAGGCTCGAGGAATAATTGAACGTTGTTAGCATCCGCCGAGATCTTCCGTGTCACGTCACCGAAGTGAACAACGCTGTCCGTTAATGCGAACCTGACCGAGTCGTACTTGAAATTGACGCGCTGCCCGGTCTGATCTTCGACGAACTCAAGGTTTGAAAAATTCGATTTGCCGTTCTCGTCGAACTTGACCCAAACTTCGGCGCCGTTGATATCGGTCGAATTAACTTTGATGTCGCGGCTGAGCTGCCACGAGTAAAGGTTATCGACCGTCAAGCCGAGATGCGCATCGCGGATGAAGAAAAGCTTTTCGCCCGTTAGGCGGTCGCTGAACGTCGCGTTCTTCAACTCGAGCTCGAGCGGATTTACAGTTACGCGAAAGACATCCGCATCGAAAACAATTCCGATATCAGCCATCTTCGCGACGAACTGTGTCTTTACGTAATTATCGAAGATGCCGTAGCGATAAAAAACAACGGAGAGAATCGAGAGCAGTACGACGAGGACCGTAAGAAGAACGGTCGTGATAAGAGCGTTCCGGCGCGTGAAGTAACGCCGACGCCGTTGTTCAGCGACCTCCTTGGCGTACGCCCTCGGAGTTGGATCTCCTTTTTCTTCCCGTCGTTCGTTTTGTTCTTCCGGCATTGCCTTTTCTTCTTCCGCTGATTCCGTTTTCAATGTCTTTCGTGGTCGGAGTTTTTTCGAGAACGAAATCGAACCACCGAGTAAACGAAATTCACAGAGACCACGGAAACGGCCCTCATCGGCCACGGGTACGATCCACTACAAGTTGACCGTATCGGTTATTTCGAGATCGAACGCTTCGATCGCGCTCACTCGGGGCGGATGATTCGTGAGGAGGCGAATCTTCTTAACACCTAAGTCTTTCAGGATCTGTGCTCCGATCCCGTAATCGTGGAGTTTTCCGTATCCAGTTTCACGTTTCGCAGCTTGAAAATCAATATTTTTTTCCTGCATCAGGGCGTATGTACGGAGCTGATCCACAAGGTCGAGGTTGTTCTCGCGCTGCCGCAGATAGAGAACGACCCCGCGTTTCGCTTCTGAGATTTTTTGGAGAGAGGCCTGCATTGCACGCGACGCTTCGCCAAGCGTTGACCCGAACATTGCGAAGGTCACGTTCTCCGTTTGGACGCGAACCAAAACTGGTTCGGTTGTCCCGGAACTGGATGCAACGTCCCCCATGACCATCGCGACGTGTGTCTCGCCGTTCATTTCGTTCTCGAAAATGATCGCCCGAAAGTTGCCATAATCGGTCGGAAGCTCGGTTTCGACAACTCGCTTTATCAACGTCTCTTTTTCAATTCGATAGCGGACGAGGTCGGCGACCGAGATTATTTTCAGGCCGTGCTTTTCCGCGAAGATCTCCAGCTCCGGCATCCTCGCCATCGTGCCGTCGTCGTTCATGATCTCGCAGATCACCGCAGCCGGGGCAAGACCGGCGATCCGGGCAATATCGACACTTGCTTCGGTTTGTCCGACCCGAACGAGCACGCCGCCGCGCTTGGCTCGAAGCGGAAAGACATGGCCGGGACGTGCAAGATCAGCCGCGGTTGACGATGGATCGACAGCCGTCAGGATCGTCTTAGCCCGGTCTGCAGCCGAAATGCCGGTAGTCACGCCTGAGCGTGCTTCGATCGAGATGGTGAACGCCGTTCCCATGCTCGATGTGTTGTCAACGGTTTGGGGATGAAGTTGTAGCTCGTCGCAGCGCTCCTCAGTCAGCGGCAAACAAATGAGCCCGCGGCCGTGGATCGCCATGAAACTGATGATCTCGGGCGTGACGAGCTCGGCCGCGCAAACCAGATCACCTTCGTTCTCGCGGTCCTCGTCGTCAACTATGATTATCATCCGGCCGTTCCGGATCTCTTCGACGGCGTCGTCAATGGTCGATAATGGCATGAACTTCACGGCGGCTTTGCCGCATCGCAGTGCGGCGAGGCTTGCCTCGCCGTCACCGGCTTAAAAAATCCTGAGGCTCTGCCTCACTTGCGAGACGTAGACTCGGCTGATAGGGAAGGTGCCGTTCAGCGAGGCAAGTCTCGCCGCGGTGATTAGCGGCAAAGCCGCACATCAAAGTTCCAGCCCTCTCAAATACTCACGAAATTCATCACCCAGATCCTCGCGCTTCAATGCAAACTCAACGGTCGCGATCAGGAAGCCGAGCTTGTCGCCGGCATCGTGACGCGTGCCTTCCAATTTCACGGCGTAAAAAGGGCGCTGCTTTAGCAACAGCCGCATCGCGTCTGTGATCTGAATCTCACCGCCCGCACCTGGTTCGGTCTTCTCGATCGCTTCGAAAATATCGGGTGTAAAAATGTATCGTCCGATGATCGCAAGGTCGGAAGGAGCATTGGCAAAAGACGGTTTTTCGACCATATCGCGGATCTTGAAAACGTTCGGCTCGATCTCTTCGGCGTCAATCACGCCGAATCGAGAGATCGCTTCACCTTCGACCTGCATGGTCGCGATGACCGGTGCGTCGTATTTTTCGAAGACGTCGATCATTTG
This sequence comes from Acidobacteriota bacterium, assembly GCA_031392105.1. Classification (GTDB taxonomy): domain Bacteria; phylum Acidobacteriota; class Blastocatellia; order Pyrinomonadales; family Pyrinomonadaceae; genus OLB17. The sequence goes on from JANMUW010000065.1 coordinate 4,077, forward strand.
CTTCAACGCCGGAGTTTCGGCATCGACGATGTCATCGGCAAGCAGAGCGGCGAACGGATCGTCGCCGGCGAAATCCTTCGCCTGATAGATCGCATGCCCAAGCCCGAGGGCCTCTCTCTGCCTCGTATAGCTGATCCTCGCAATTTCCGAGATCGCCCGGACCTGCTCAAAAAGCTCGTCTTTGCCCTTGCTCTGCAGCAGCTGTTCGAGCTCAAACGATATATCGAAATGGTTTTCGATGGCCGTCTTATCACGGCCAGTTATTATTAGGATCGACTCGATGCCGCTCGCGACGGCCTCCTCGACCGCGTACTGGATCAGCGGTTTGTCGACGAGCGGGAGCATTTCCTTTGGCGAAGCCTTCGTCGCCGGCAGAAATCTCGTACCGAGACCGGCGGCCGGGAAAACGGCTTTGCGAATTTTATTTGCCATAGCGCTTTTGCTAAATTCAATAAATCTTTAGCTGTGATGAATTATAAATTTTAGTGTAATGAGCGTCGCGAAACAAACGATCAAGGTAAAGCTCGAGAAGCACGAAAAACTGGACGCCACGGGAATAACGATCCCGTTCGATGTCGAGGAGGTTTTCGGTGCAAAGCGGGTCCCGGTAAAAGCTACGGTTAACGGGGCGGAATATCGTGGCTCGATCGTAAGAATGGGCGGTAAATACATGCTCGGGATCCCGAAAGCCTTTCGGGAGGCGGCAGCAATAAAGGCTGGTGACAACATTGTGGTCACGCTCGAGCCGGATGTTGAGGAGCGCACCGTCACGATTCCAGCCGACCTCGCGAAAGAGCTGAAAAAAGACACGGCGCTGCGGGAAGCGTGGGACAAGCTCAGCTATACGATCCGCAAAGAGAACGTTCGCGCTCTGGAAGAAGCTAAGCAGCCGGAGACTCGAACCCGTCGGCTGGAGAAGACGCTCACCTTGCTCAAAGACAAGGCGAAGCGGTAATTATGTTGGATATCAATTTTGTCAGGGAAAATCTCGATGCTGTGCGAACCGCATTCGCAAACCGGAATTTTCCAGCCGATTCGCTCGATACATTCGCTGAACTCGATGCCGAGCGGCGCCGTGTAATTACCGAGGCGGACTCGATCAATCAGGCCCGCAATGCGTCGAGCAAAGAGATCGGTGCTCTGATGCAGGCTGGAAAGCGAGATGAGGCAGAGGCGAAAAAAGGTGAAGTCGCCGGCTTGAAAGACAAACAAGCGGAGTTAGAAAAGGCCCGGGACGCGGCCGACGCTGAAATGCGAGAGCTGCTTGCCGGCTTACCGAACATCCCCGCCGCCGATGTTCCGATCGGTGCCGACGAAAGCGCTAACAAAGAGATCCGGCGATGGGGCGAACCTCGCGAATTCGATTTTGAGCCGAAGGACCATGTCGATCTGGGTGAGAGTTTAGGTATTCTCGATCTCGAACGCGCCACCAAGATCGCAGGCTCGCGATTCGCGATCCTGAACGGAGCTGGAGCTCGACTCGAGCGAGCGTTGGTCAATTTCATGCTCGATGTTCATACCACCGAGCACGGATACACCGAGACGCTGCCGCCGTTTCTGGTGAATCGTACAGCGTTATTCGGTACAAACCAGCTCCCGAAGTTCGAAGACGACCTGTTCCATATTCGCGACGACCGCGGCTTTGCGTTGATCCCTACGGCAGAAGTCCCGGTAACGAATTACCATGCCGAGGAGATCCTCGAGGCAAAGGACCTGCCGATTTATTACACAGCATACACGCCATGTTTTCGCAGCGAGGCAGGAAGTTACGGTCGCGACACACGCGGTCTGATCCGGCAGCATCAGTTCGAGAAGGTCGAGCTTGTGAAGCTGAGCCTGCCTGAAGATTCGGAAGAGGAGCATGAAAAGCTGACGGCAGATGCCGAACGAATTCTTCAGCTGCTTGGGCTCCCATATCGAACGGTCGTACTTTCCACCGGAGATATGGGTTTTGGTGCGAGAAAGACTTATGACATCGAAGTATGGCTGCCATCCCAAAAAACGTATCGAGAGATCTCGAGCTGCTCGAATTGCGGGGATTTCCAGGCCCGCCGGATGAACATGCGTTTTCGACGTGCAGGCGGGAGTAAACCGGAATTCCCACACACCCTCAATGGTTCGGGCCTCGCGGTTGGCAGAACATGGATCGCCATCCTGGAGAATTACCAGCAAGAAGACGGTTCGATCGTCATTCCGGAGATTTTGCAGGCTTATATGAACGGGATGGAAAAAATCGGTTGACCCGACACGCTTTTGTAATTACGATGTAAGCCATGAAGGCTCAGATAATCCGCATCGGGAACTCCCAAGGTATAAGAATCCCAAAGACGATGATTGAAGACGGCAAGCTAAGCGGCGAGGTCGAGCTTGAGCTCCACGAGGACGGCATTCTCATCCGAAGCCTTCAAAAGCCAAGGGCGAACTGGGATGCGGCTTTCAAAGCGGTATCCGATATCGACGACGACCAGCAGGTTGCGGACGGGCAAACCGAATTCGAGAAAAAAGAATGGCAGTGGTAAATCGATTTGACGTGTTCCTCGTGAATCTTGATCCGACTCCGTTAGACGCCGCGAAGAATACGCGTCCGGGAGTGGTCGTCTCACCCGACGAGATGAATCGAAACGTCGGTCACGTCTTGATCGCTCCGCTTGCAACAACTACCACACAATACCCGACACGAGTAAATGTCGAATTCCTGAACAGCGAACGAAGCGTAATTCTCGATCAACTTCGAACCGTCGATAAAACGCGTCTTGTAAAAAAGATCGGCGAGATCGGTGAAGCGTCGCAAGGCGCGATTCTCGACCGGCTTGCGGAATTGTTTGCGAAGTGAGCGAAAAGCAG
>JANMUW010000233.1:0-12726 GCA_031392105.1 Acidobacteriota bacterium
AACGTTTGCTGATTAGCCTCGCGCGAGACCTGTGTGAGCAGGGAATTCGACAGGTCGAGGACGAACAGATTGCCCGATTGCGAAAAGAGGATTCGATCGTTGTCGAGAAAGCGGGCACCGGTTTCTGGTGATTGAGTTCGCGTGAGTCTCCGGGCTTTTGTTTCATTGATCGTTAAAACATAAAGATCACCGCCAAATGACGTCACGAGCCGTTTCGAGTCCGGCGACCATTCGAAATTACCAAGCTGGTTCTCGCGGGCTTTCGTAAAATCATCACGCAAAACCAAACCATAATCGAGCCTATTCTCTTTCTCAGGCGGTCGGGTAGGCGGAGGCAAATCGGAGGGACTGAGAATCTTTGTCGCATCACCGCCGGATGTCGAGACGAGATAAAGATCCCGCGGCATTTTGCCTTCTGCATTCCAAAGATAAACAACCTTTGTTCCATCGGGCGAAAGCTTCTCGCCTTCGACACGCATTCCGGCGATCGACGGCTCGGCCATGATCTCGCGGACGGTAAGCGTCTGGGCGGACGCGCTCACGCAAGCGAGAGTGACTAGCAAGAAAACGGAAAAACTTTTCCAACCCATTCCTCTACTCATTTTTTATTCTTCATTCGGATCTAGTGCTTCGCGTAGCGCGAGCAGCTCGGGCAATACCAGCTGGTCCTTTGGCCGACCTGCCGCTATTTTCGATTCGATCAGAGCGCCTAAATCGAAAGCATTAACCTTCGCGCCATACAGGTCAAAAACCACTGATCGGGCGAGCGCATCTGAGAAATTACCAATTCCTTTCACCTCGCCGAGCAGGTCGATGGCCCCGATCGTCGTTTCAAAGGTGAAGTTGGTTCCGTTGCCGATAGTGCGTTCGTCGAAAATGAACGGCAACCCGTTTGGCCAATTCCGAGGCGTTGGCTCATAGGGCGACAATGAGGAAACAAGGCGCTGGATATTAGATTTTTCACGGGAGTAACAAAGATCCAAATCGCGAGTAATATAACCGGACGAATGCAGGGTAATAGCGACGCCGCCGACAATGACATAATCGACATTGTGGGCGGCGAGGCTTGTGATCGCTTTCTCGAGGTCGATCATTTACGTTTACTTGTTGGACCGCTCTTCCGAGCCTTTTCCAGGTCAGCTAAAAACTTCATGCTGGATTGTAGATTGTCGATGCGTTGTTGGGGCGTCAGGCGCAGCTGTGACGCGGTCAACGTCAAGTCGATCCCAAAGTCCCGAGCTTCCGCTATCCTACTGCCAGGCCGTGGATTCAAAAGCTTTTCCTCAGGCGTGCGGTTCTTCATTAGCTTATTTTACGGCAATTCCAGCGCGGCGGCTCGCTTTTCAGCTTTCTGAGTTTCGGTCAGCCGCTGATACTCGTAGATCGCATTCTCCCACGTGCCGTACATCGCGTTTGGAAGGACGATGAAACTCGTTCCCCATTGGTCGCGTATCCGATCCGCCTCGGCAAAGCGCTCGGTTATCGATTTTCTCTCAAACGCTGATGCGAAGTCATCGAGATTGTCACCCATGAGCAACACGATTCGGTAATTTGCCGAGACGACATCTCGCCGCGGACCCTTTGGCGACTCGCCATTAATCCGGAGCAAGACCGTCTCGGACGAAACGTCGTTGAATCCGACACTCTTCAAATTATCGATCGTCGCTTGTCGCTGGACCTCGTCGCGGTTTGAGATGTAGAAGATCTTCACGCCTTTCGACACAGCGTAATTGAGAAACGCGACCGCGCCCGGGACCGCCTTTGCTTTTCGCATCTCGCCCCATGCATACCAGTCCTTTGAGTTGAATGGTGTATTGGTACGTATCTGCTTCGCGCTTGACGGCGAGTTGTCGAGTACGGTTTCGTCAATATCGACGACGATCGCACGGGGCGTCTTCCGCGTCGCCTTCGGAAGCTTTTTCAAATTCTTTTTATCGAAGTCCGCGTCGAGTCGCACGCGAGCGAGATTAAAAGCCTGATATGCAAGCGCTCGATACTCGGCGGCCTTCTGCGTATAGAGAACGCCAGCGGCCAGGTAATCGAGATTCGTGACCGATTGCGTCGCAGTCTGGGCGGTGCTGGACAGGGCAATGCTCAGTAAGAGTCCAAAGGTCAAAAAATATTTTCTGGTTGTCATAACTTGGTTGGAGAGCGTGTTCCGATAGATTATAAATTATCCATGCCCGAAAATCAGATAGAGAAAAATAAAGGGACTGCCGCCGAAGACCAAAAGGAACGTGGTTATTACTACGACGACGCTCACGGGTACAAGGAGTACGATCCGGAGGAAGAAGAAGAAGCCGATAATAGCGAACTCAACGTGAACCGAAACCCCGAAGAGGATTCGCCTTCCGACCCTGCGAATGTTGCTGACTTGGACTGACTGACCAGCGAACCTTACTTGCTGTACCGTTCCGCAGCTCTCGCTTTCGCCTTCGCGGTTTCAATCTCACGATCGCGAGGCGGAGAATTAGACAATAGCGATCTAAGCAACTCACTAGCCGCGCGATTAACCTCTTCCACGGCTCGATCGAACGCCTCTTCGTTGGCCTTCGACGGTTTTGAAAACCCACTGAGCTTTCTGACGAACTGTAGCGACGAGGCACGTATCTCTTCCTCTGTCGCCGGAGGTTCGAAATTATGAAGCGTCTTGATGTTTCTACACATAAAATCTATTCGCCGCTGCCGTACGGTCGCGTGATGATCTCGAGGAGATGCCCGTCCGGATCTTTGAAATAAACTCCGCGGCCTCCGTCGTGATGATTGATCTCGCCAGCTTTTGTTCGGGCCGGATCGGCCCAGTACTCGATCTCCATTTCCTGGATCTGAACGAATGCTTCGTCGAACTCATCTTCGCTGATGAGAAATGCGAAATGCTGAAGAGCGATATGCTCAGACGTTTCGAAGTAATCGATCGAGACGTCGTTCGCTAACTCGACCACAAGAAAATGAAAAAATCGCCTGGGTTCGGGAAGGCCAAGAATGCGCGCCAGAAATCCGGCTGACTTGACCTTGTCCGAACACCAGGCGATCGTGTGATTTAACTGTGGTGCCATTTACTGACGAAATCGTTTAGCCCTCAAGCACCGAAATAAAGTTTCCCGCCGGATCCTTGAACCACGCGATGTTGGGGCCGTGCCCGGCGTCTTTGCCACGGGCGATGCCTTTCTCATCGGTCTTCATCTCACCTTCGTAAGACTCGAATTTGATTCCGCGGCTCGTAAGTTCATCAACGGCTTTATCGATGTCGTCGACCTGAAAATTTAAAACAGTAAATGTCGCGGCCTTGTGATCCTTCTTGGGATAGACAAACACGGAGCCGCCTTCGGGAAAAGTAAATTTAAGGGTCCCCTCCTCGGCGTCCGAAACGTCGACACCCAGAGTCTTACCGTAAAATTCTTTCGCCTTCGCGATGTCGTCGACGGAAAAACTGCTGAACGTATCCGTAAAAAATGCTTCCTGCGATTTCTTTCCAACTGCCTGTGCCATATTTAGATCTCCCTTGTTGGTACATGATCGGCGCTGTCGCGTATCAGTACATCTAGAGCAATAGAATTATTGCGTATTATCTAAGTGGTTGCGTATTCAACCCTAATAGCACATTACGCGCAATTGCTGTTCCGTCACGCTTCCGTCTTCTCCATATCGACGGTGATAGATCTCCATTTTCCCTGGCTGAAGCGAATGAGACTGAGCACGCATCGCGTGATGTGGCCGGCCAGTATCGCGAGCCAGACATCAAGGGGTTCTAGTGTGCCTACCTGTTGGATGAAGAAACAAATTCCGAGCGGAATGGCGACCTGCGAGATGATCGATATATACAGAGGACTTTTCGTGTCGCCCGTTCCTTGAAGACCGCCGGTGTAAGTCAGAGCAACTGAGATGAACAAGCCGGAGACACTCAGAACCCGGAGGAGCTGGGTGCCGATCTCAACCACGGCCGGTTCATCCATTCCGAAAAGAGCCAGAAGCTGTGCAGGAAAGAAAAATAGGATCATTCCGAGAAACGTCGATCCTATGAGCCCGAAGCGTGCCGCGATATGAACAGCTTTTTCCGCGCGGTCAGGATGTCCCGCACCGAGATTTTGACCGGCAACCGACGCCGCCGCTCCCATCAATCCCATCGACGTCCATGTGATCAAGGAAAACAATTGAACGTACGACACGGCATACGCTGCCTGAGCGGCGGCGCTCTGCGCAAGCGATCCGATGAACGACAAAAGCAATACGCCGCCGACATTCATCGCGATGCCCTGGATCCCGGACGGGAGGCCGAACTTGAAAAGCTGGCGTATTACCTTCCAGTCCGGCGCATACTTTCCGCGCGGGAAGGAGACGACCCATGTTCCGCTCCATAGTTTGTAGAAAGCGTAGATCGCGATAATTCCCGACGCGAGTGTTGTGCCCATCGCTGATCCCGTCGTTCCGAATGCCGGAATCGGGCCTAGGCCGCGAATAAGGACGATGTTGAATCCGAGATTCATGACGGTCATCACTATACCGAGGATCATCGGAGTTCTGGCGTCGCCCGCAGATCGCAACGCGCCGCCGAGCATGAAAAAGATGAGCATCCCGCCGCTGAAGGCATACATGATCCGGAGAAAGGGAAGCGCTTCTGTCTTGACCTCGGGTGCGGCGTTCACGAGATCCAGCAAGTATGGCGCAGCGAAGTACCCGACCGGTGCAAGGATCCCGAACGAAATAAATATCGCCGTCAGGAACGCTTGATAAACAGTGCGATTTACTTTCTCCTCATCTCCGGCTCCGGCAAAACGCGCCACCATCACGCTCATACCGATGAAAACCGATGATATAAAAACGATGACTACTATCCAGAGCTGAATGCTGACGCCGATCGCCGCATTACCCGTAAACCCGACGAGGTTGCCAACAAGGGCGTGATCGATAATTCCTTGGAGCCCGCCGATCATGTTCGTAAGCATCGTCGGCCAGGCGATCTTCCAGACCGCCGGTCCGAGAGGCCCTTCGACGATCGAACGGTCGAAACGAGGCTTCGGTTTTTCAGGTTGCTCAGCTTCGACGGCATCCTCAAATGCGATTGACTCTACTACTTCGTTTGCCATCTTTGCGCGGAAGCGGCTCAAGCTTTGGTCGGCGGATCAGATCGGCCGACATAAACGGCCTGATAAAGAAAGTAAGAGGCGACGACGAGAGCCAGCGCGACAACCGACGGAGCCCAGAGGCTGACAGGATCACCAACGGCCATATGTGAATAGAATGCCCCGACAAGATCGATCACAAGACCGGCATAGGCCCATTCCCTCAAGCGATTGAATCCCGGAACGAGCACGGATATCACAGCCAGCAACTTCGCGACTCCGATAAACGGAATGATATAGGTCGGGTACCCGAGATGCTGAAAAATCTCTACCGCCCCGGGGACCATGAGCACATCGGGAATGGCCGACAAAGTTATAAAAGCCGTCATCAAAACGGTGACTATCCAGTAAGCGATCTTCATTTGTTTATAAGTCGACCAGGATCTTGAATCCACCGTACACCATACGCTTGTAGTCGAACGGCGGTTTCTTGCCGTCCATCATCGAGGCCATTGCCGGATCGGCGAATATCGCCTTCATGACTTTGTTGCGATGGGCCTCGGAATTGAATTCCACCGCAGCGTAGATGAGCGTCTCGCCAGGTTTCAACTTGACGCGTTTTGGAAACGGGACCACGTCCTGAACATTCAGATCGGACGCGACATACTCGCGATACTTCAACGCGCCGTGCTTTACGAAAAGCTTGCCTGCGGCGGTCGCGAGCTTTTTGTAAGCCGGGATATTCTCTTCCGGTATGGGCAGTAAATAAACGTCAGCGTATTTGGACATAAATCAATTAGCTCGCGGGCGTATGGTTGGGGGTAAGCAAATCTCTGAACGCATCGCGATACCAGTAAGCAAGAAATATATTTGCAAGTACAAGAAAGATCGCGACGGGCAGTCCGGTACGATCAAGATACAGATGCACAAAGAAAATATTTACGATGATCGGCGACAAAATGACGAGAGCGAGCGGCACGAACCTACCAATAACCAGTAGAATTCCGCATACCAACTCGGTGATCTTCAGAAGCCCGAAGAAGTAGCCGGATGCGGCCAGGCCCTCATTAAACATCTTCATCGGCCCGTCAGCCATCGGCGGCGGGGCTATCAAACCACCAAGGAACGTGATCGATGCGAACAAAAATAGCAGCCCCATCAGCGTCCGAACGATTATCATCGCAATTTTCATAGTTGATTCTTATCCTCCAGGGTTTATTCAAAGCTCCGTTACATACTCGCCGAGTCGATCGAGGGATTGACCCCAACCGAATCCATGCTCTTCGCGGTACGGCACTGTTTCAAATTTTCCTTGTCGCAACGTGAATTCTGTTTTGCCGTTGCTATCGACAAAAGTAAGCTCGACGAGCGTGCTGCTCCAGATCTTGCCGTCAGTATCGTCGCGGTTCCACGTGAATACGAGTCGTTCAGTTTCGACGATCTCGCGGTACTCACCCCAAACCCAGTGATCCTCACCTTCCGGAGATCGCATGCAACAGCGATACAAACCTCCGACACGAAAATCGATCTCGCAGAAGGGAAGCGTGAAATCTCGCGGTCCGAACCAGTGGGCGAGATGCTCCGCCTTCGACCAGACACCAAATACAACTTCGCGCGGGGCATCAAATATTCGCTTGATAACAAGCTCGCGGCTGTCGGCCACGGGCGTGAAACTGTTAGTCGCTGTCATACGATTGCTGCAATAAAATGATGCAGATATCGTAAAACTAATCGGTCCGACTTCGCAAAGGTAAAAGTTCGCGAAGTCGATGATCGCGAAGGTACAGCCCTAGCCAGAGCATGATGCCGAGGTACACGGGAAACAAGATGTGAGTTGGCAACGGACTGCCGACCCGGACGTGTGTTGCGACAGCTCCGCCAAGATAACCGGTCAGGAGTATCGCTCCGAGCACGGCAGTTTGCGGGATCATATATAAGATCGTCGAGACCAGTAGCACGATCCCGAGCGGCACGATTACACTTTCGGAATAACCGAGAGCGACGGTTCCTTCGACAACCGGAGCCGGTTTTACAAATTTGCCGACGGCATCGAAAAGCAGAAACAAGATCGGTAGTCCGCTTAGAATGTAACCGGCCCAGGGTCTTTTCTTATTCGTATCCATGGTTCGTCTATCAGCTCGCCTTCTCACTGCCGACGTTCAACATCCACTTAACGCCGAACTTATCCGCAAAGCATCCGAAATATCCCCAGAACATATCGGACATCGCCATCTCGACCTTTCCGCCTTCGGACAGCCCCGCGAATAATCGATCAGCCTCTTCGCGGGTTTCCGGCGAGAGTGAGATGTAGACGTTGTTGCCGACCTTCAAGTTCTGCCCGAGCGATTCCACCGCGTCACTTGCCATGAGCATGCCTCCGCCGTCGATCGGCAGCGCGATGTGCATGATGAGCAGCTTGTCGGCCTCACTGATGTCACCGCATTGCGGGTTATCCTTGAATCGCATCACGGTAGCGAAATCGCCACCGAAAACCGATTTGTATAAATTGAATGCTTCTTCAGCATTGCCGTTAAAATTCAGATACGGATTCATTTGTATTGCCATTCTTGTTCTCCAATAAAGTTTGATCGTTGCTAGTTTGCCTGTCCGTCGGGCCGATAGGTCAGAAACATCGTTCCCGAACTCCCCTTCTCAAAATTAGCCAGGCTCAGTCCGAGCTGCCGTTTAGTCGCCTTAAATGCGCGATTGCCAGCGCCTAGCAGAAACGGTGTGATCATGATCCGGCATTCGTCGATCAGTCCAAGTTCGATCAGGGACGCAGCAAGTGTTGCACTGCCGAAGACCGCGATGTCGCGACCGTTCTGCTGCTTCAATTCACGAATTGCCGGCTCTACATCGCGGACCAATGTGGCATTGTTCCACTCGACCCTGTCCAGGGTGGTTGAGACGACGTACTTTGGCAGATCGTTCAGGATATCGGCCTCCCACCCCGTTGCATTGGGCCAATAGCCTACAAACACTTCGTACGTTTTGCGTCCGATTATGAATGCATCGATGGAATTGAGCATCTTTGCAACGTATGCTTTGAACTCTTCGTCCTCGATCTCTGCGGTACGATCCAGTTTTCCATCCGGGTCTTCCATGTAACCATCAAGAGTCGAACTGATCTGCCAAAATATGTTTCGCATAACGGTGTTAAGTTTCTGTTATTTCTGTAGCACCGCGAGGAATTCCTCGGCCTTGTCGAGACTCGAATTCCAGCCGTCGACGACGCCCATGGCTTCGTGCTTCTTGCGATCCTCGACAGTCGGATGTGTAATGATTAAAGTGAGCTTGGTCTTCTTCCTGGAGTCATCAAGAAGGTAAGTCCCGGAGTCATCAAAAAGACAAGTCGTCACCATACCCTGTGGCAGGTCCACATCTGGATTCGATTCTTCAAAGCCTTCACCGAATTCATCCGTTGTAACAATCTTCTCGATCGGAACAATTTCACGATAAACCCCCGTCCCGGGATACTCCTTGCCGTCAGGCCCGACCATCACGTAAGTAGACCGACCACCGACCTTGAAGTCGAACTTTTCTACCCTGGTATTGAAACCTTTCGGTCCAAACCACTTCTCGATATGCTTCTGCTGGGTCCAGACGTCCCATACAAGTTGCCGCGGTGCTGCAAATTCGCGTGTGATCACAATGTCTTTATCGTTGGTCTGAGTAGTGCTTGTTGCTGTCATTATTTTCTCCTCGTTCGTATTTATTGCGTTAGTTCTCACAGGGCACGCGGTGAGCCCTCACGTTCTGTCATGAAAAATTCTGCGTTCTTCTCTCCGCGAGCATACCGCCAACCCAAGCACAGGGAACTGCTCCCGCTGCGAGGATGATTGGAAACCAGATCGGCGCAAGATTCATTGGGATGACGACGATCGCCGCCGCAGTTCCGGCAGCAAGTCCGATAAACCCGAGGATCAATGCGTGGAGCATCGGTCTCGACGGAGCAAGAGACGCGGCGAGGACCCAACCGGCGATCGAAATGATCGTGCGATAGATCGTCGCAGTGATGACCATCCACGTCGTATGGAATCCTTCGGTCGGCGGTGTGAAGATCCCCGTTGTTTCGAGGACGGTGTCGACGACGTATGAAGCCACGACGATGAAAATAAACCCGGCGAGAACTGCACCGATGCTTTTCAAGATGTTCATTGTCTTATGCCTTCTTTAGTTTCATGTAATGTTCCCGCTGTTCCTTGTCGAGTTTCTCGATCGAATACCGAAGCAGCACGCGCGGCATTGTTACGGCGTGTTTGTTCAGAAAAGCCAGCAGCCGCGCTCTGTCCTTATCCCCCGCTGTCCGAAGCATCCAACCTGTCGCCTTGTGAACGAGATCTTCGTTGTCTTTTAGCAACATCTTGGCTATCTTGAACGTGTCATCGACCTCTTTCATTTTTAGAATGAAATGTGCCGTGGCCAGGATCGCGGTCCTCCGCTCCCATATGTTCTTCGAACGAGCAAGCTTGTACAGAACGTCACGAGGTTTGTCGGCCAAGTACTTTCCAACGACGTAGTAGGCGGCGAGATCGACGAGGTCCCAGTTGTTGATCCGGTCGTGCCGGCGCAGGTAAAGGTCGTAAAGTTCCCGCAGCCGCTCCTCAGAACACTTTTTGCCTTTCGCACATTGTCCCATGATGCTCATCGCACCGGCCCGCAATTCATGGATAGGACTCTCCATCAACTTTTCGATCTCCGCCACCGGCATCTCGACGAATTCTTTTGAAAGTTCAAAGATCGAACCCATCCGGACACCGATGAAATAGTCGTCCTTCGACTGAGCGTTCGACTCCGGTTTGAAATATCGTTGGATCTTTCGCAGCTCGTCGTCCGACTGCATAGCCTTCAAACGTTTTGTGAATTCGCTTGCGGTTAATTTCATTTCGTTAATCTCCCCTCCTTACGCAGGAGGGTAGGCAGCCGCTTCGACTGCGGGTGGTTCTCTGTGAGTCTTTACAGGCTCAGTCCGAGGAAAAGCGTTTAAGAGAACTACCAGTCCTCGCCTCGCTCGCCCACTCCTTCTTCGTAAGGAGGGAAGTGTCTTGCACTCACTTGCCGTCGTATGCGTCCTGAATTTTCTGAATGTCGATCTTTTTCATCTTGATCATGGCCGCCATCGCCCGCTTCGAGCCTTCGGGGTCCGGCCCGGTGACGAGATCGCTCATGACGGAAGGAACAACCTGCCACGACAGGCCAAATTTATCTTTGAGCCAACCGCATTGCGATTCCTCACCACCGTCCGCTGTAAGGGCCGACCAGTAGTAATCGACCTCCGCCTGGTCCTTGCAATCGATCATGAATGAGATCGCTTCGCTGAACTTGAACATCGGACCACCGTTGAGCCCGACGAACTTCTGTCCAGCTATCTCGAATTCGACTACAAGGACGGAGCCTTCCGGCTGACCGGAAGCCTCGGCGGACGCTTCGTCATATTTCGCCGTTTTACCTATATCGGAATCTTTGAAAACGGAAGCGTAGAATTTGGCAGCCTCCTGCGCGTTGCCGTCGTACCATAAACAGGGAGTGATTTTTTGCTTCATGTATTTCTCCTAAATCTATCAACTTTATTTCGTATATTTCGCGGTTCCCGCTCTTCCCAAGGCGAAAGCAAGAAACAAGAAACGGAAAGGCTAGGCGGCCGACGATTTGGCGCCCGTTTCATTCGCGAGCAAATCATCCAGCTTTTCGTAGCCGTCGTTCACGCCACGCTCCATTCCCGAGGCGATCATTCCGTCCCGATCCTCGACCGACTGAAATAGTGATTGATGAACCAGCCGAGTTCGCCCACCCGGGAGTTCTTCAAATCGGGTAGTGCCAAGAATCACATGCCCGCGCTCGGGCAGACCGTCGAATTCGAACGTGCCGATGATCCGCTCAGGAGCGAGGACCTCGTGATACACGCCGAGAAATCCGTACTTGTGTCCGTCCCGTTCGTGAGTGAACCTATATGAACCGCCGGCATGAGGCTCCCACTTGTCGATCGTCATCGTCAGATCGCGCGGGCCGCACCATTTCACGTAGATTTCGGGATCGACATGAGCCTTAAAGACAAGTTCCCTCGGCGCGTCGAACTCGCGCTTGATAAATAATTCCTGCTTTCCCGATTCCGCAATGATCTCTGTTTTATTTGGCATGATCGTCTACTCCTTCTTTTTTCTTTTCCCTCGATTGAATTTCTTTCAGATACTCGTCCAAGCGTTCAAAACTTTCTTCCCAAAATTGCCGGTAGTCACCGATCCAGTCCGACGCGTCTTTGAGAGGCGCCGCCTCAAGGATGCAGGGACGCCACTGTTTATCTTTTCCGCGTCGAATCAGCTTCGCTTTTTCAAGCACCTTGAGATGCTTTGAGATAGCGGGAAGCGTCATGTCAAACGGCTCTGCTAATTCTTGGACGCCGGCCTCGCCGCGAGACAATCGAGCGAGTATCGCTCGACGCGTCGGATCGGCCAATGCTCCAAAAACCCTGCTTAGATCGTCGGTCGCTCCGCTCATTTTGTATTTAACTAAATGGTAAAATACGATATCCGAAATTGGTTGTCAATACCAAAACTATGCCTGGATAAAAATAAATGTCTCCGCTCTATGCCACGAAAAGTGGCGATCAGGCTTTCCAAGCCGGGAAACTTTAGACGGGGGATGCGTTGCCGCCGGACTTTGCAGAAGGTTTAAGGCCCATTTGCGTTAGCTCACAAATGGGCCTCGATGCTTTGCTCGAAAGCTCTTATTTCTTTGGTCTTTCGTTCGCTTTCAGGACACGCTTTCTTAGTCGGATCGCTTTCGGAGTCACCTCGATCAATTCATCGTCGGCGATAAATTCAAGAGCTCGCTCAAGCGACATCTCACGCACTGGCACGAGTCGCATCGCTTCGTCAGCAGATGTTGTGCGCATGTTCGATAGTTTCTTTTCCTTGATCGGATTGACGTCGAGATCGACCGCCCGTGCATTCTCACCGACGATCATGCCTTCGTAGACCTTGATCTGCGGCTTAACGAACAGCGTTCCGCGCTCCTGCAAGTTGTAAAGAGCGTACGTGTTCGTTTCCCCCATGCGATCCGAGACGAGCGAGCCAGTCGCACGACCCTTCATTTCGCCCAGCCATTTATCGAACCTTAGGAACAGGGTATTTAGCAAACCGGTACCTTTCGTCTCCGTCAGAAACTCGCCGCGGAATCCGATCAACCCGCGCGAAGGCACCTCGTATTCGAGTCGCACGCGTCCGGAACCGTTGTTGATCATCTTCGTCATCTGGCCCTTCCGCCGCCCGAGAGCTTCGGTCACGACGCCGATGAATTCCTCGGGTACGTCGATCACGACCTGCTCGATCGGCTCAAGCGTTTCGCCGGTTTTCTCGTCTTTCTTGGTGATGACCTCAGGTTTCGCGACCTGAACCTCGTAACCTTCGCGCCGCATCATTTCAATCAAAATTGCTAGCTGCAGCTCACCACGCCCGGAGACTTTGAACTGTTCGGACTGGATCTCGTCCTGGGTTATGCGGAGCGCGACGTTGCCGAGCAATTCGCGATCGAGCCGGTCCTTGATCTGCCGCGAGGTTACAAACTTTCCGTCGATGCCGGAGAATGGCGAATTATTAACACTGAAGATCATCGAGATCGTCGGCTCGTCGACCGCGATGACCGGAAGAGGCCGCGGATTCTCGACCAG
>JANMUW010000279.1:0-1729 GCA_031392105.1 Acidobacteriota bacterium
GCCTTGGCCCGCGCCGCCCATAATGATGTAAAGCTCATTACCCTGCGCAACGAGCGTACGGCAGTACGATTCAAGCTCCTCCCACGGGCCCTGATTGTTGTTCGGTGCCTGCGGCATCATGTTCGTCATGAAGAACGTCGCGGAGTTGTCGGGAACCGACGATGTGCGATCAGCCGACGGCGTGTGATGACCGCGATCAAAACCTGAGCCCGAATAGTCATTCGATTGGACCTGATACCAGCCGGCCGGGAGACTCGGATCGTTTCTGAAGTCGTCCTGACGCGGAGTATCGCCAATCCAGGTGCTGTCGAGGTGCCATGAGACCCAGTTCGGTATGCCGCGGAAGCGATGATATGACATCACAAACTGCGGCTTCGGAAGTAGATAGTTAGTCTCATTCGCGGGATCGGTAATGGCGTTGCTCGGGTTGCCCATCACCATATGCTCGCTCGGATCGCGAGGCGCCATCACGAGCAAGGCGATCGACGTATTCGCTGATCGAGCTTGCGCATCGGTTATTGTCGACGCAAAACTTCGCTGGCCGTTTGTCGCACCCACCGGCACCGTTACGAGATACGAGAAAACACTATCGCCGGGCGTGACGTCTCCGTTAGTCCCGTTGTCGAACAGGCTTTGGGTTGCCGACAGACCAATTGTCGTGAGATCTGTGACGACCGCGATCCCCGTGCTCGGCGGATTCGAGGCCGGCGTCACGGAAACGGTCAGCAGCGAATTCTGTCCGGGACCGACCGTATTCGGCGTCGCCAGGCCGGTGCCGGAGAGAACGGTATTGCCGCCGCCTGTCCCGGTGATGTTGATGTCATCGATGCCGACCCACTCGTCGTTTCCGACGGCGTTGGTCGTCATGATCCGAAGCTGCACCAGCGGCTGATTTTCACATGCGACAGGCAACGGCTGGCTTACTGAAGTGACAAGCGTCGCCTGACCCGGTCCGGTCGTCGCATCGGGAACGAAGAAGGCCGGGAGATTGGTGTAATTCCCGGTATTACCGATCCGATACTGCAGAGCGTACGGCTGAATCGAGTTGTCGGCCGAACCATCGAGATCGCGTAGGTTGTAGGCGACATTTATCGCCGTCGTCCCGCGTGTACGGAGATGGATGACGATGTGCGGAGCGTCGGCTGTTCCGGAACCGTTTAGCGCAACGGCAGGATTCGCGATGCCGTCGAATTCCGCGACTCCGCCCGAAAGAAAGGTATCCGGATCATTGTGGTTCGCCCACACGTTCACCGGCGTGAGCGAACCGTCGACGAGGATCGTTTGGGGATCTGTTCCCGTAGCTGCGGTCAGGTTGTCACCCCGATAGCCAATGATTCCGGGCACCGCGTTCCAGTCGTCATCAGTGGAGATCAAGGCCGGGTTCGACCAGTTCTGGGTGAACGGGATCGGTTGCGCAACAAGATTGGCAAAGGTTGTAGGCGTCCAGATCAGGAACACGCCGCTGCCAAGTAAAAGAGCGCACACGGACAGAAGCGCGAGATATTTCTTCGTTATTCTTGTTGCCATATTTAGATCCTGGGGAGAGGTTCTTAATTCCGGGTAAGTTTCGAATAGTCATCCTATCAAACAACTACAGAACACTTCAAAGAAATTTAGAGCGGTACAGAATGGTTAAGGAGATTGATGCCCCCGCGACGGCCGAACTAACACGTCGGAGATCAGGGATAGAACTTGGCGATTTGTATCTGAGGACTGTCGGAATTCCGTT
>JANMUW010000386.1:0-4537 GCA_031392105.1 Acidobacteriota bacterium
CACACCACGGAATGGTCCATCGGGAAGATCGCGCGCCGCGCCGCGAGCGATGTCGAACCAGCGGATGACCACTGCGTTGAGCAACGGATCGATCGCTTCGATGCGCTCGATCGTGGCCTCGATGAGTTCGTCCGGCGAGACGTCACCACGGCGAACAAGCTCCGCCTGATCCGTGGCATCCATCCATCTCGTCTCCGTTGCGAGCGCGCCCAACGGCGCAACTGAACCCATGGGGCCTTGTGTAGCACGTGGAGTTAGGGTGGAAGTTCGTCGTGTCCAGCTCGCAAGCAACCCCTTCGCCGATGACCACCCGAGAGGTCTGGCAGTCGATTCCGGTCCGGCGGTTGCTGATCAGCAACGGCATTCTCTACAGCGGAATCGCGCTGCAGGCCACTGCTGAATCTTGTCCGTTGGTATAAGCATCGTCGTAACGATGCTGCTTCCGATCAGGTAGAAGCTCATTATCACTGCGGCCGACGTTAGCAGCTTCTTTCCGTTACGAATCCGTCCATCGAGATGGGCCTTCGCATCATCAGGAATTTCCCCATGGTCAACGCGCGTCGCGTGGATAAGTCTGAGCTGATCTAGATGCGGAGCCTCGACGTCGCTTTTCACGAGCGGCATTACTACGACACCGGTCTCAAATCCCGAAAGGCCGAGCGCGAGCTTTGGAAAATAGAACATCGATGCAAGAAAGATCCATATCAGACTTCCCCCAACACTCGGGTGAGCCCAAACCGCGGCCTGCCAATTAGCGAGTACGTCGGGGTGGATCGAGATCTGGTAGAACGCATACCCGATCGTAACGAAGTTCAGGGCGAGGTAGACCGCAACGATCCCGACGGCGATCCCGATCGCCTCGTTGAATCCCTTCAGGAAAACCGCACCGAGCATGCCTATCAGGATGAGCGTGACGATGATCTTGTGATTTAGAAATTGAAGATTATGTTCGACGAACGGGTTCTCAACAATGTGGGCCGTGGCGTCGGCGGCCGAAAGCGTGATGGTGATAATGAAGCTCGTCGCGACGAACCCGAGCAGCATCAGGACGAACATCTTTCCCTTCCATCGGGAAAGAAGCTTCTCAAGCATCGATATCGATCCGTCGCCGTGCGGGCTTTCCTCCGCGACCCGTCGATACATCGGCAAGGCGCCGAACATCGTCAGCATAACAAGAACCAGCGTCGCAAACGGCGAGAGCGCTCCGGCGGCGAGGAGGGCGATGCCCGGCTGATAACCAAGTGTCGAGAAGTAGTCGACACCTGTAAGACACATCACCTTCCACCACTCGTGTTCGTGATGCCGACCTTCGGGCTCGTGCGGGCCTTCGATCTCCTCTACCTCTCTAAACAGCCAACTTGAAAAACGGCCTCGTTTTCGGGACTTCATACTCACTAAAAACAAAAAGACCGCCCGACGAAATTGCCTGCGGTTCTATCTCCCCCTTATTCTTGCTCTCGTTCCGTTATCTGCACAGTTGCGCTTCACAACAATAGGCACTAATGAAACAGAATAAATTCTACGCTTATTGGGATTTAGGTCAAGTCGATTGCGGACCGGCCAGTAGAAAGGGAGAGTGAGAGGACACCTATCTCCTGTCTCGTGTCCCCCGTCGCTTGCAATCACCGCTGCTCTCGGTTATAAAGTCTTCGAATAATCAGTCGAGAGCAGGAGTTAAGTCTCGGGAGGCCGTAGGGGAACTCCCGGGAAAGAACCGCCTCGCCAGCGCGTCAAGCCCCGGCGGGGCGTTCTTTCGCGCGAAACTCTTGTTTAATATCTACGCGATCAACGTTCTGGTACACCCTGGAAATCATCGAAGGTGCTCACTTCTCGTTTGCTTTCCTGACTGGCCTCGGCTATAAACCTCTGACGTCTCAGACGACTTGGCATGGAGAATTCGTTTGGTTGAAACTGTCGTAAAACTTCCGATGCAAAGGAGCCGTTACTTTTTGACTGCGTCGGCTCTCGCACTCGCCGTCGTAATCATCGGTTTTTGGAAGACATTCATACTTCCCTCTTTCGAAGGGACATTCACGGCTGCACCCGTGATCTATGTCCACGGAGCTCTACTCTTCGCTTGGACCCTGCTCCTTGTTACGCAATCGATTTTGATCCGCCGGAAAAATTTAGGGCTACATCGAAAGATCGGATGGGCGAGCCCGGTGCTTACGCTGGGTGTCGCGATCTCGACGATGGCGGCAGGCGTCTATGTACTTCGCCGAGACGTCGCCGTCGGTGGAGGCCAGATGGCGATCTCAAGCTTCCCTGCGACGTTCACCACCCCGATCATTTTCGTGGCGTTAGTGACGGCCGCGATCATCTACCGAAGGCGCCCGGAGATTCACAAACGCCTTATGCTGCTCGCCATGATCTCGATCCTCTGGGCTGCGTTCGGGCGGTTTCGGCATTATTTTCCGCCCTTCGAGCAATCACTCCTCGTCTTTCAAGGCATCATTCCGCTAAGCATGATTCTCGTTGCGATGCTCTGGGAGAAATTCACTAAGGGCCGCATCCACCCGGTCTATTTCATCGCCGGACTACCGCTCATCGTCGAAAGCATGGCGGAGATCCTTCTCTTCGACACCGCCGGCTGGCAAATTTTCTCCGCTTGGCTTGCTGGTTTCTTTCTATAGCTCGCTCAGAGTGTGCGCGATTCATCCCGTTTACCTCCGCGGAAGGACGTGATAATACGGAGAACTCTGCATTGATCGACCCATTCCCTAAGCCCACGAGTCGAGTTTTTGCTGGTTTTAAAAAAGTTATGGGCGGCGTCTCCCACTCCGCCGCCCGTTTTGGTCACAAGTCCTCACCCCTCGTGACCGGATGTTCACCGGGGAGGTGAACATTTCCGATTATGCACACTGTGTACGAAAATGCAACGTTTTAGTTTTGGGGTGATTATTCTTCTGAACCCGCGAAATTTGTCCACGGATTTATGAAACTATCGATGGTAAAGCCGCCGATTATAGCCCTTCGGCCACCTCTTTCCGACTCAGCAAAGACGGTATATTCGCCTTTTTGCGCTCTCGATGAGACTCGAACTTCGAGGCTCACGACGCTGATGTCTTCTCCGTAATCAAGGGATCGCATCGATCCGGGGACAACGGAAAGGTATGGAGAAGAAAAGTAGACGTATAGTTTTTTCGGATCGAGATTACGTCCGCCGAGATAGACGACGTAGGTGCGGCCCGCCGAGAGCGAAACTGCCATTTCGGAAAGCTGACCATTGAAACCGAGATAGCTGAGTTCCAGATCGCGAGCTCCCGCGACCGCCTTTGTGTTGATCGTCGCAGTCTCTCCGCTTACGACAATCGCCTCCCCGATCTCACGAGCTAGCATCGCCGTCTTTGCTTGGCCGTTCTCCTGGGCGAAAACTCGGTACTTCCCTGCGTCTAATCCCTCGAGTTTGAAATTACCATCCGTCGACGTCGCACTCGCCTGAACACGGCCGTTGGCATCTTCGGCCCAAACGTCGAACGAACGGGTCGCCTTGGCTCCGACTGCAATGTGGCCTTCGACAGCGCCGCAGCATTCGGTATCATCGCCACGCACGCCATAGATAGCCCGTGCTGCAGCAATGTCATCCGCCGAAAGAGTTCTCGATGTAAAGTTCTGCAGCCCGAATACGCCGTTCTTGCCGTAATTCGCGTGCATCGTCGAACCAAAGACCGACGAGTGCGACAAACCGAGCATGTGGCCGATCTCATGAGTCAATGTGCTTTCGAGATCGAACGTACCAATTGTGCCGTCGGTCGAGAATTGTAGATACGGGTTCAGGACGATGTCGGCTTCAGTGATCATTCCCCGCTTGTTGTAGAAAACGCGCGTCGTCGCGGCGGCGTTCTCGGGATCTTTCGCGAAGAGCAAAACATTTTCAGGAGTTGCCGCGATCGTAAGAAGGCTGACGGCATCACCGGCGACGCCCGCAGGACTTGCGCTCTGCTTGTCTGAGCTTACCTGTTGAAAATCAATATTCGCGACTGCGGTCCATGCGTCGATGCTGCGTTTGATCGCTCCGGCGACGTCACTATCGCGTTTGATGTTCGAACTCTCACGAAGTAGCGAGTTCGAGACGGCAATCCGGACAACTCCGGCCTTCCAGCGCAGATTCATCACACTCTCGTCCGTCGCCAGCGAAGCTGAGTTAGCGAATGCCGACGAGGCAGCTGCCAAGAGTAGCGAGGCAAGTATGATTTTTCTGAATCCGAACATTTGAACTTAATTCTCTTCAGTAATAAAACCTTCGATATTTTCGCGGCCGACATTTTCGAGGTCGGCGAACGCCACGATCAGAAGAAGACCAACGAGCGCGAGAGTCGCGAGAACGTACAGGATCGCGATCTGCTCGAGAGCTATAAGGGTTCCGATGACGATCGCGACGGCTACGAGCCATATCAAGGCTATCGTCCGTCGGTTCAGTTTGCTGTGTTTAGCTACCATAAATAGAAAATCGCCCGGTAACTTCAAGAGCGATGTATATGATGTATTGAAACAAATTTCGGTGGCTTCGACAAGAAGAGTCTGGCGAGTCTGGCGA